>JAITNP010000077.1 GCA_031290455.1 Treponema sp.
CAGAGGACACGGAGGAACGCAGAGAAAACCAAAGATTTGAAACAAAAACTCCGCGCTCTCTGCGGTTAAAAATTCGCTCCATGCAATGGTCCACAGTTTAGTGCTTGACTGGATACTAGGTCATTTCGCTACGCTCCATTCCCACGGCTCACTCTGGCACATTTGGGGTGGGTGGCCTTTGCTACACAAAGCCCTTTTATGCCCGCCCCAAACGTCGCAAACAGCCGGAACGTTAGGCGAAATAACCCCCTAACCATAAATTTGATAATAAAACATATTGGGATGATAAAATAAACGAAAGTAAGCAATATACGAGAGAACAAGCAAGTAAAGCGTTGTTATTGAGTTGATTTCAAAACGCCGGAAATGACAGAAAAATTACCTGCTTTAAAAGCGTCCCCATTGACATATTATCTTGAATATTATACCATGTAAAGCATAACACTATGAAAATCATAATAGGTAGGGATATTATCAGGAATCATATTGATACCATCATCCTGCACCTGCTTACCGAACAGGATCGGTACGAGTACGAGATTTGCACAACGGTATCGGTTCGTTCCGATGGCGCCTATGTACTGAAAGCGCCATCCCTGTATTCGGCCTTTCGCCGGCTTGAAAGCGCCCAGCTCGTTGACTCGTACTGGGGGAATGACCGAAGCAAAGGGGCGCGGCGGAAGTATTACCGGATTACCCAGGCGGGCATTGAGTATTACCGGCACACCGTGGAGGAGTGGCGCAAAGTCAAAGGGTTTATGGATACCCTGCTTGGAGAGGAACCCCCTGCACACTATGATTGACTGGCCTGGCCTGACTCTTGACGAGAATGCCGAGGTCTTTTATTATTTTTCTATGAATACTGATGAGCTCCGTTCAAAATATATAGAATTCTTCATATCCAAGGCCCATGCCCAGATTCAGGGGAAATCTCTGTTGCCCGATAATGACCCGACGGTGCTTTTTACCACCGCCGGGATGCATCCCCTAGTGCCCTATCTGCTCGGGGAGGAACATCCTGCGGGAAAGCGGCTGGTAGATTACCAAAAGTGTATACGTACCGGTGATATTGATTCCGTGGGAGATGCCAGCCACCTCACCTTCTTTGAAATGCTCGGTAACTGGTCCCTGGGGGATTATTTCAAGGAAGGGGCCATTGAGATGAGTTTTGAATTCCTCACCTCCCCCCAATGGCTGGGAATTCCGCTGGAAAAGCTGGGGATTACCGTGTTTGAGGGGGACCAAACCGTGCCCCGGGATGAGGAATCCGCCGTGGTTTGGAGGCGTCTGGGCATTCCGGCGGACCGGATTAGTTACCGGCCCCGTTCGGATAACTGGTGGGGACCTGCGGGCACCACCGGCCCTTGCGGGCCGGACTCGGAAATGTTCATTGATATGGGAAAGGAGCCCTGCGGCCCTGATTGCGCCCCGGGCTGCTCCTGCGGGAAATGGCTTGAAATCTGGAACGACGTGTTCATGCAGTACAATAAAACCGCCGAAGGTGTTTATGAGCCTCTGGCTCGTATCTGCGTGGATACCGGCATGGGGATTGAACGGACCGTTACCATCCTGAACAATAAAAAATCGGTGTACGATACGGAAATTTTCACCCCCATCATCGGGGCGGTGGAAAAGGCCGCGGCCTATACCTATGGCGTAGACCCGGAAAAGGACCGCTCCGTTCGAATCATCAGCGATCATGTCCGGGCCGCAACCTTTGTCTTAGGGGACCCCAAGGCGGTCAGCCCCTCCAACGTGGGCGCCGGGTATGTACTGCGCCGGCTCATACGCCGGGCGGTCCGGCATGGCCGCAAACTCGGCATTGCAGGGCTGGTGTTGTCCCCCCTTGCCCGGGTCATCATTGACCAATTGAAAGGCCCCTACCCGGAACTGGTGGAGAACCAGGGCTATATTATAGCAGAACTGGACAAGGAGGAGGGTAAGTTCCTTGAAACCCTCCAGAAGGGGGAGCATGAATTCGAGAAACTCCTCCCCAGCCTGCTCAAAGATCCCCGGAAGACCATGTCAGGCCGGCTTGCCTTCAAACTCTACGATACATACGGCTTTCCCCTTGAGCTTACTCAGGAACTTGCGGCGGAACAGGGTTTTACCATTAACCGGGCTGAATTCGACGAAGCCTTCAAGAAGCACCAGGAGCTTTCCCGATCAGGCGGCGAACAGATCTTCAAAGGGGGCCTTGGGGACCAGGGGGAAATGGCGGTTAAGTACCATACTGCCACACACCTCTTGCACAAGGCCCTCCGCATGGTCCTGGGGGATCATGTTGCCCAGAAAGGTTCCAACATCACCGCCGAACGGATGCGCTTCGACTTTTCTCACAGCGCTCCCCTGGGGGCTGATGAACTTGAGCGGGTCCAGGCCATAGTAAACGAACAGATCCGCCGGGATCTTCCGGTTACCATGGCAATGATGAGCCTGGATGATGCCAAGGCTTCCGGGGCCATAGCCCTTTTCGGGGAAAAGTACGAGTTCCAGGTAAAGGTCTATACCATCGGGGATTTCTCGAAGGAGGTCTGCGGCGGTCCCCACGTAGAGCATACCGGAGCCATGGGCGCCTTCAAGATTCAGAAGGAGCAATCCTCTTCCGCCGGAGTCCGCCGGATCCGGGCAGTGCTGGAATAGCGAGGGGTAAGGACTAAGGACATATATGAAACGATTTTTAAGTATCATGCTATTGACTATGGTCATGACGGCTCTGGGATTCGGGCAATCGGATCTACAGTCTGTTGCTATTGTGCGCTTAACCAAAAGCGAACCCATTAGCGTAAAACAGTACCGGACCGAAGTTGAGCGGACGGAAAAACAAGTGGGTAGATCTTTGACTGCCTTGGAACGGCGGCAGATTCTGGACATGATGATCAATGAGAAGCTTGCGATTCAGGCGGCGGAACGGGATAAGATAACCGTCGGTGACAACGAGATAAATATGCAGATCGACCAGCTCCGATCCGCGCTGGTCCAGCAAATAGGCCGGCAGCCCACGGATGCTGAATTTGCCACCGCGGTTCGTAACGAGACGGGTCTGGAGGTGCCGGCATTTCGGGAGCAACTCCGCAGACAGCTGATTACCCAAAAGTACCTCACGTCCAAGAAGAAGAACCTCTTTAATGCTATCCAGTCCCCAACGGCAGCGGATATTCTTAATACCTATACCCTGTATAAGACCCAGTTTGTCCGGCCTGAGACGGTGCGCTTCTCCATGATCCAGGTTCCCTTTGGTGCGGATACGGCGTCCAAGGCCAAGGCCAAAGAGGTAGCGGATCGTCTCGTCCGGGAGATAGGCGCCAACCCGGGGAAATTTGATGAAGCGGTTGTCCGGGGGCAGACGCCGAATGCGGGTTATCAGGCAGGAGATGGCGGTTACCTGCCCCGGAATCCAGAAGCCCAGCGGATGGTCGGGCCGGATTTTATGAATACCGCCTTCAGCCTGAAACAAGGAGAGGTTTCCAAGCTGATGGAAGGGGCTGCGGGTTATCGGATTATCAAGATTACTGAGACCTATGAACAGAAAACCCTTGAGCTTGACGATGTGTTCCAGTTGGGGACCCGCATGACCGTGCGGGACTACATCGGGAATGCGATGCTCCAGGAGCGGCAGCAGGCGGTAGTGGAAAAGGCTACTCAGGAACTGGTAACAGAACTGAGGACCGGGAATCCCTTTCAAATTTTTGAAAGTAACCTTACCTGGTAGCTATTATGGCATCACGCAGAAAAGGCCGTATTCTTGCATTTCAGGCGCTCTATTGCTGGGAGGCGACCGGGGGTTCCATGAGCGAGGTGGTGGATTTTTCCTGGCTGGAAAGCGAAAAACTGGCGCGCTTAGATCAGGGGATCTCGGATTTTTCCCGGCTTTTGATCATCGGTACCATCGAAAACATCAAGGCCGTGGATACCATGATCCAAGCCCATTTGAAAAATTGGGATTTTTCCCGGCTTAACCGGGTTGACCTTGCGCTGCTCAGGATGAGTACCTATACCCTCATGTATCAGGATGATATTGCCCCCTCAATCGTCATCAATGAGGCTATCGGCATATCCCAAGAATTCGGTACCAATGAATCATACCGGTTCGTCAACGGCGTTCTTGACAGTATACGAAAGACCATCCAAGGGAGCCTTCCCCATGAGTCCTAAAAAACACCCCCAGGGGTCTCTCCTTCGCCAGGTATGTATCCTGGGACTCTTCCTGGCACTGATGATTTTCGGCAGCCTCTGTTTTTTGTTCTTCTATCCAGGATCCGGGAAGCCCGCCACCATGGCCCAGGCCGGGGATTCCTTTTATCAGGGGCTGCGGGATTTTGACACCGAGTTGCTTGCATCGCCTGAAGAGCCAGAACAGCTCAACCGTACCCTCAATAGACTTGAAAAAGAAGCCTTGGGAGTTGAATCCCATCTCTCCCTTTTGAAGCGCCGGCGGCTTCTGGCCCAACAGTATCCCCGCTTCCTTCCCCAATACCAAAAATTAGCCCGGGAAGCCGCCGCCGCCTTCCCCTTTTCCCAGCCCTTGGCCGCGGTTGCTGTCGAGTCGCTGTTACAGGAAAATCCATCGATCACCACGGAAATAGCGGCCTCCCTTAGAATGTATGCCTCCCGTTTATCCGAAACAACCCTGATGCCCGTAGCCCTGGGGGCCTATATCCTTGCAGGGGATATGCATGATCCCCCGAAAGCCGTTTCGATTTCCAATAAAGAAGCCCTTTTTTCCATGATAATGCCGATCCCCGGGATGCCGGATTTAACGCTTGATCTGATGATCCTGAGGATTTTTGATGGGGATATACCGGGGGTGACGGCCCAGCTCAACGCTTTGCTGCCCCGTCATGGTACAACCGCAGACGAGACAATCCTCCGTTTCGCGGCGGAGTTCTTTTATGATTACGGTAATCCCCTGTGGGCTGCGGAACTTTTCTCCCTCATGTCCGATGAAAAAAGCATGATCCGCCAGGCCGATGCCCTCCAGATTTCCGAGCATACCGCAACAGCCCGGAATATCTGGACCATGCTTGCCGCTCCTGATTCCGCTGCTGAAATCAAGGCCCGGAGTCTTTACAATCTTGCGGTTACCGCCAAGGACCAAAAGGATGAGCGGGCTTATCTCGAACGCTTCTTTACGGAAATCCTGGATACTGGTACGCAGCCAAAAAGTCCGAAAACCGCCGGCAACCAACTCCAGGCCGATGACCCCTGCTATGGGTATGCAATCATCCGGTATACCCGTCTTTTGGATACCCCCCAGAGCATAGCCATCCTGGATCGGGAGCGGTTCCGGCACAATCCCCTTTTAGACCTGGAGTTGCTCCGCCGCCGGCGGGAGACCTGGTCCCTGGAACGGACCGTTGCCGAAACGTGGCTCCTCCTGGGCCGATACCCTGAAGATGAACGGCTGTACCAATGGGGGTGTTATTTCTTTGATTACCAGAAGCGGTACGAAGAAACCGCCCTGCTGCTCAAAAACGCGGGGTACCACCACATAACCGGCTCTTGGCTGGACCTGCACGAAGGGCTGCGCATGGTCAGGGAAGGGCAGCTTGAAGCAGGGGAACAGCGAATTGAAGGGATCACCCCCCAATCCACCGCATGGCAGGTTCCGGCCAATATCGCCCGGATTCTGGAAGCCCGCCGTGCTACTGTTGCGGCCCTGGAATACTACCAAACCGCCGCTTCCCTGGTACGGGAAAAAGAAAACGCCGCCAGGATACAGTTTAGAATAGGCCATTGTTTGCGGATCCTTGGCCGGGACCGGGAGAGCCGTCAGGCCCTTGAACAGGCCCTGGCCCTTAACCCGGATTATCTAAACGCCCGGCTGGAACTCAGGCGCCTGGATACCCAGGGGATTTATTAAACCACGGATTATGGACGCGGCTTTTCAGGAAATAATAACACACATAATGACGGATTACGGCATAGCAGCATTCGATAAGCAGGCTCGATACAAAGCGCTTTTGTCTGATTACGCCAAAGGTGTGTTTAAAAAGGAGAGACGGCTGCTGCTCCAGGTTCTGGAAGCTGGTTGTCATAGGAAGATACTGGAATCCCAGGAACTTCCCATAACCAGAAAAATACTGATCCGGGATTTACAGGATGACTATTATATTACCCAAGGCGCGGCTGAGGATGTTGTTGATCTGCTGATACGGCTGCTCAGGCCGGCGGAACGGGTAAAACCGGTTTCCACGATCCCTGATGCTGATGCAATGACGAAGAAGCCACCATTGGTATCTATACCGGATAATTTTGTCCATATACCGGGTGGGACCTTCATGATGGGAAGTCCTGCATCGGAAGCTGAACGGAGAGATAATGAAGTCCGGCATCAGGTAACGGTGAGCAGTTTCTTTATGGGGAAATACGAAGTAACGCACAAAGAATATCAGGCGGTGATGGGGACTAATCCGAGTTATTTCGAAGGGGATAACCTGCCGGTGGAACAGGTAAGCTGGTTTGACGCGGTGGAATACTGCAACGCCCGAAGCCGCACGGAAGGCTTGACCCCTGCGTATACGATAAGTGGGATGGTAACGTGGAACCGGAACGCCAATGGCTACCGGCTACCCACTGAAGCTGAATGGGAATACGCCTGCCGTGGGGGAACGACGACGGCGTTTAGTACGGGAAGCAATATCACGACGAACCAGGCGAACTATAATGGGTATTATCCGTACAACAGAAACGCCACAGGGACCTACCGCAGAACGACGACACCGGTGGGGAGCTTTATGGCGAACGCGAGGGGCTTGTACGACATGCACGGGAATGTGTGGGAGTGGTGCTGGGACTGGTATGACGATTATGGTAGTGGCTTTCAGCGGGACCCAGTGGGCGCGTCCTCGGGCACGTACCGTGTGCTACGCGGCGGGGGCTGGGGCGATGGCGGCCAGCTCCTGCGCTCGGCGGACCGGTACGGCTACAGCCCGTTTGACTGGAACAGCGACCTGGGCTTCCGGCTCCTGCGCCCCAGTTTATAAGCCAGGGCCAGCAATCCACACGCGGGCCGGGAGACCCTGCTGGACACCTGCAGCAGCGGCGCGTCCAAGACCTCAAGCGACGTGGGAACGCCCAGAATACTCACGGTACCGTTACCTGGTGGACTCTGCCGGCGGCGAGTCCCCAGCGTTGGTTTACATAGGACGAGAATGCCTCCGCTTCGATACGGAAGATCCGGGCGATTTCCGGCCAGGAGCCTGAGGCCTCATCCTTGGGGGGCAGTACCGTGCGGCGCCACGAGGAGGCGTCGATCCGGGCGGCCAGGGTTTCCCCGAAGTACCGTGCCGCCTGGGAGGTGGATTGCTGCAAGCAGTGGGCCATAAACTCGTTGATCATCAAATATTCATCTTGTATATCATACTTCTGATAATCAAAAAATGAGCGGATGAACCGTTTACCCGTGGAAGGAAGGTTTTCCCAGCGGCGGCTGCTGAACTCCCGGAAATCCGGGTCAATAAAGAAGATGCCGTGAAACCCCTCGTGGACCATGAACAGGGAACGGAGATAGGGCGGGGATTCCCGGGATATGGAAATGATCCCCCCTGCACCGGGAATAATCCGGGTATCCTGGTTACGGACTATGACGCCTGTTTTAAGAAGCATGTTCTCAAGTTCCCGCTCCTCTGCCCGCAGGGGAAAATTGGTCTCCGCCGCGGCCTCGAAGAACGCGGCCAAGCTTTCCGCCCGGTAATCATGGGCATTCCAGCCATGGAGATCCGCAATCTCCCGATCCGTGGCGAGGCGGCCCCGGAACCCCTGTTTTTCCGTGAAAAAGGCAAGCCGCTTAAAGAACCGGTCCTGGATATCATACGTACGGGTATCAAAGATGAGGATCTGGGGAAAATTCTCCCACCGGAACACCTCGTAGGACCGTGCCCGCCAGGATTCCTGGGGGTAATCCAGAATAATGCCGGGATCCGCGGGAATGGGATCCGCGGGAAAGGCCCGGTACGCTGCGGGAATGAGCTGCACGGCATGGATCCCCCGAGCGGGGGTAACGGTGAGCGGATAAGGTTCATGCGGTAAGGCCCCGGAAGGGATGAACAGTTCCTGAGTAGCGGGGCTGGAACCGGTATAGGCAAACCGGACCGTCCCCACCGTGGCCTGGGCCCCACGTTCCAGGCCCCGAACCAACACCTCAACCTTCCCGGTACTCCGGTATGGTGCGGGGGGATTGACCACGATAGCAGTGTCCTTCCCCGGATGGCCTTGATATACGAAGGGGGTCATGAAATAGCGGGGAGGTGACTGCTGCGGATCCGCTTTCCCCCGGGTGAACCCATACCACCGGTTTACCAGCCGGAGGGAATCAAGTTTAAAAACAAGGCTCTCCGGGTTATCCTGCATTTCAGTGGGTATCGGTACCGCGGTTATGCTGAATTTCCCAATTGAAGGCGCGATAAGCGGCACCGCATAGCCCATCCTCCCCTGAGTATCCGCTATCCCGAGAAAGGCGGCATCCAGGGGAAGCTCCCAGGCGGCGTCCCCTTCTATTTCAAGCACTATCTGATACAACGCTGCCGGTTTGTTGGATACTGGGTCATCGGTGGTTTCAATCCTCTGAAAGCCGTATTCCAGTTCCAGGGAATAATCACCGGGAACCCTGAGGGGCTCTTGAAAGGCATATTCGAGTTTCTCCGGCTTTGCAAAAGGGATGATCCCTTGAGCCGCATGCTTGGAAAGGGCATACAAAACCGTCTCTGTCCCCACCGGGTAATTCGTTGAGAAGGGAAAAACCGTGGGCACGTTTTTTTCTCCCACGCAGGAGGCCGCCAAAAAGGGCGCGCATAAAAGCATGGCTAGAACCCGGATCGCCACTGATAATGGCCATGTTTTCACAGCGCAACGATCCCCCGGGCGATAAGCTGGGCAAGGGAATACTTCCGCTCCTCCGTCATTTCCGCATCATGCCGGATAAAGGTCTCAAATTGGGCGCGGAAGGACGCGGGTAACACCGGCAGTTCAAGTACCTGTTTATAATAGGCCCGGTGGGAAGGTTCAAAACGATGATTAATGCAAAACAGGGTTAGACAGGCGGTCTTCATGAAAAACGCCGAAGAGATGAGGTAATTAAAATCATCCTCCTGGATAAACGCCGCCCCCAGGTCGCTTAACATGTGCTCCATGCGGGATTGATGGGCCTCCCGCATCTGCTGCCAGAAAACATCCCCCAGGGTGAGCAGCCGCTGCCGTATCCCATGAATCCAATCACCCCGGCAAAAAAGGATGTCTCCCTGGGTCAACCGATAGTAGCTGTAGGTCCCCGCATCCTTGATAAGCCACAGGGAGTCAAGCTTGGTATCCGCAATGGATACCACTTCATCAATTTTTTGGGTTGATTTATATTCCATCCTGACCGGAATATCCCCAATAAAAAACCGATCCTTCCCCCCTTGATTTGCGGTTTCAAAGGCCGCCACATCCTTCCCATACCAGGAGCAGCGTTCTGCAACCTCGGGGATGGGACCGGAATGGAACACATCCAGGATCAGGGCAAAATAGGGGTCCAGGGTATTTGAGAGGGCAGCTTCATTCAGGGAAATACATTCTACTCCCGCCCATTGGGAAAGCGCGGCGGTAAACCGATCCGCCAGCAGTTTGGTCTTATATTTCATCACCATTCCTCGTATAATCATATCTCGGTATAATCATAACATGGAAAAAGTATTTTGAAAACCGATACCGTGCTTCGTTTCATAGCGCTCGTTCCCCACCGGGACAGCGGCCGCCTGCTCAGGGCCTACAGCCGCCGGCTTTTTGCCGCTGGCCTTGCCGGGGCCTTTTCCTTTCCCGGGGTCGCTCCCCTGGCGGTCGTTTCCCGGCCCTTCACCGTGCAAGAACTCAAAGACCTGGCGGTCAAACTCCGGGGATTAAGCAGTATGGACGGCCGGGACGGGAAAATAGCAACAGAAAAGGCTGGGACCGTTGCCTATCCTGATAGTCTTGGTACGCTTGGGACCGGCCTGTTCATCTTCGGTCCGGTCCTGGACGTGCCGGTCCTGCCCCTTGCGGCCTTTCCCCTGGATACGGTGGTATACCGGTTCCCCCTATTAATACTCTGCGCCGCCCTTGCGGGGAAAAACGATAGGGTTTTAATTGATAAGGCCCATGATATACCTGCGGCCCCTTCATTTTTTTTCAGAGCCGCAGCACTGACCAACATGGTCCTGCGGCCCCTTTCGAAGGATGGCGAATCCTTTGAATGGAAAACCGGCGTTTCCCGCTGGCTACCACCATATCGGAGAGAGGAGCGTTAGATGGAAAAGTGTATTCGGATTGTGGGGAATATGGTATATCTTGACATTAAAGCGCTGCCGGGGGCATCAAAATCAGCGATAGTGGGGGTCCAGGAAGGACGTCTGCGGGTCAAGATTGCCGCTGCGGCAGAGGATGGCAGGGCCAATGCCGAACTCTGTTCCTTTCTGGCAAAGCTGCTTGGCTGCCCTAAGAAAGAGGTGAACCTGCGGTTTGGAGAAAAGTCCCGGCTCAAAACCGTGGCGCTTCCCCTGGGGCTTAAAGAAAAAATTATTGCCCTTGGATGCAGACACCGCTGAATACCTACGTGTTCGCGCCGCAGAAACCCACCAGACCCAAGCCCAGGTCGTCGCCGAACTGGTTCGTAAGAAGCTCGCCAAATCCGCCGAACCTAAAGGGAAACGGTAAAAAAACGGCTTGACAAAAAAGTCGTTTGCCTAGTGGTACAGTTAAGGACCACGTTTTCCATTCAAAATCGGTCAGCACTATCGGTGCTGCTTGGGTTCGTGGCATTGTTTCCTTAAGAATGGCTGTACCAGCCGGCCCTACTCCCCTGTATCTTCCCGCGGAGTCGGTACCGTCTTACCGTAAGATTTTACCTTATTTTTTATTTTTTTCGCATTTCCTATGGACAAAGAAAAATAAATGTGCTATATACTTTAATACAAGGTTTTATTAAGTAACCGGAGTTGTCATAGACAACATTATATTTGGAGGGTAGCAATTACTGATTCTTTAAATATGATATCGTGTGATAGGAATAGTAATACTCGTGAGAGGTTGATTGCAAGATGTATGTAATTCTGTATAGTAGAATGAATTATCAC
>JAITNP010000088.1 GCA_031290455.1 Treponema sp.
GGCTGCGGTGCGTTTGGCCTCCAGTTTACCTGAGTCTTCTTTCTTGAGATATTTAAGCTCCCACACCCACTCATACTTCACATCGGGCAGCCGGGGATTGCGCTGTAAGTACATATCCAGATACCCCTGGTCTATCTCCCGTTCTGTAACCGGCTCATAGAGGTTACTCTGGAACAGACCGTTGAGGAGCATAATTTTGATGTACTTCTCATCAAACCCTATGAGGTCGCGATTGGACAGGCGGCTGAAAATGTTTTTGCTGATGTATTCGAGGTAAGGCACAGGATTGCCGCGGTAGGCTAACTCCCTGATGGCGGCACTTTGTTCCCGCACATTGATACTCACTTCGGTGTTTAAATCACGGGTAAGCCGTTCGATGTACTCCCAGTAGAGGGTTTGAATGGAGTAGTTGGGGATTTTTAAGCGTATATCTCCCTCGATAGCAGTGTCGATGGTGAGCAGCCCCATATAGAAGAGCAGAGAGATGAAATAGTCGTCGTTATACATTTCATCAATCGAGAATTGACTGGCGATATTCGCTATGATCCCGTTACCCTTGACGATTTCCAGCAAGGTCTCGCGGTTCCGGTCGTTCTGCACCAGGCGTTGCAGCCGTGCGTAGTCAGTTCTATTATTGTCATCAACGATTTTTTCGGGAGCTTGCTTCCCCTTGAGTATTTGATTAAAGAAGTAGAGTACCATCGCAGGGTTGTACACCCGATAGGCTCCGTCTTCGTTGAAGAGATAGCCGTTGTAGTACCGCTCCATGTTCACGTTGATATACTCAGGATTGACCCCGGTTTCCCCCATGATGGCGTTGACCTCGTCCTGGGTAAAGCCCAGCATCTCGTTGTATTGCACATCGAGGGTGAGATTATCGGCGATGTTGAAACCGCTGGTGAGGTCGTTGAGCATGACCGGGGATATGCCGGTGATGAAGATCCGTTTCACTACAGATTTGGTTCCATCTTTGAGCACTTCGTAAAAGTCCCGCACCATACCGTTAGCCTGTACCATACGGTGGTACACATCATCACCGATAGTGGTTCCCAGGGCAATGAGGTCATTGGCAAAATGGTCGTACTCATCAATGATGACAAAGAGCTTTACACCGGCTGCTTTGACCATTCTGTAAAGGGTGATCAAGGCGCTGGTACTCTGTACGGTTTCCTGTATGATTTTCATCTCGGAGTCAGCATTGGGAAAAAGATACCCGTAGGTGCTTACGAAATCGAGCAGGTTTCCCCGCACCTTGTCATAAAATGAAACCCTCAAGGTTTCCGCACTTGAGGTGTTGATACCGGAAAAGTCAAACTTCAGCATGGCATAGCCGTTCCGGTTTGGTGTGGGATGCTGACCGATATACAGGCCGCCGAACAATGAATTGAACTTATCCGCATAGTTGATATCGTAGTAACAGGAAAGCAGCGAAAAGAACAGGCTTTTGCCGAACTTGCGGGGACGAATAAATATCTGATAGGGGTTGTTTTCCTGTTCCAAAAGCGCAATATACCGAGTCTTATCCACATACCCGTAGTTTTCGGTGATGAGGTCTTCGAAGTTGCATAAGCCGTAGGGCAGGCGCTTGATATTTGTGTCCATCTTTTTATTATGTATCGCTTTCAAAGTTCCGGCAATGGGAGTATGGGTGTATCGCGGCTCCTGCTTGTACCGGCCTGGTCCTCCAGCTATACTATATTCATGCGTATCATTGCGGACCTGCACATTCATTCCCATTTTTCACGGGCCACCAGTTCCAAGCTTACCCCCCCATACCTCGAACACTGGGCCAGGATTAAGGGCATACAGCTGCTGGGATCCGGGGACTGTACTCATCCGGCATGGCTTAAGGAACTCCGGGAACAGCTTGATGATGCGGAAGAAGGCTTGTATACCCTGAAAGCCGGGGTTCGTGCGGATTTTGATGCCGGCGCTGCCCTGAGCCTCCCCGGTCCGGCCGGAGATCCTGAGCATGCTATTACCCCCCGGTTTGTCCTGACCGGTGAAATCAGCACGATTTACAAACAAGGGGACAAAACCCGGAAGGTGCATCATCTGGTGATACTCCCTGATTTTAAGGCTGCAGCCGCGTTTCAGACCGCCCTTGAACGACGTGGCAACATCCGTTCCGATGGGAGGCCCATCCTGGGCATCAGTTCCCGGGACCTTTTTGCCCTGCTCTTGGATACTGATGAACGGGCCATCCTCGTGCCTGCCCACATCTGGACCCCCTGGTTTTCCGCCCTGGGGGCTAAATCGGGGTTTGATTCCATTGATGCTTGTTACGGTGATCTTGCCCCCCATATATCCGCGATTGAGACAGGACTTTCCTCCAATCCGCCCATGAATTGGGCGGTCTCATCCCTGGACCGTTTTTCGATCATCTCCAATTCTGATGCCCATTCGCCGGACAAGCTGGGACGGGAAGGGACGGTCTTGGAAATGGATCTGTCTTACCCGTCTTTGGCCGCGGCCCTGGCCGGACAATCCGGTAATGCAAGCGGCGGTATCATGGAAACCATCGAATTTTTCCCCCAGGAGGGACAGTACCATTACGATGGTCACCGGAAATGCGGCGTTTACGTAACCCCGGAGGAAGCGGACGAGTCCGGCGGGCTATGTCCGGTCTGCCATAAACCCCTCACCAGGGGCGTCATGGGCCGGGTGCTGGAACTCGCGGACCGCCCGGTGGACGAAGAAGCGCCCTGCCCACCGGGGTATGAGCCGACCAATCAGCGGCCCTACCGGTCCCTGATTCCCCTCAAAGAACTCTTAGGAGAACTCTTTGAAACCGGCAGTGGTTCAAAAAAAGTAGACGCCGCATACGGAGACCTCATCGCAAAAACAGGAAGTGAACTGTCCCTCCTCATGGAGACCCCTATCCCGGACCTTGAAAAGCTGCGCTGTCCCGGCCTTTCCGGAGAGCTTTTATCCGCCGCAGTTGAACGGATGCGCCAGGGACAGGTGTTCATCCGTGCCGGTTATGATGGGGAATACGGGATTATCCGGGTCTTCCCCCAAGGAGAAAAGATCTCGAGCGGCAAAGAAGCCGGGTTTTTTGATGAACTTTCAGGAGATTTCCCCCGAAGCGCCGGAGCAGAAGATCCTGCAAACCCGGATACCAAGGCTGAACTGCGGCCTGGCGGGAAACCTGAAAAAAGGGCGGCGGTGATTAAAAAAGCCAGGCTTACAGAAAAGGAACCCACACCGGAAACTGAAAGGCCGGCTGAACGCACCGGAACCCTTACCCTGCATCCTGAACAGGAAAAGGCGGTCTCATATAAGGGACGATATGCCCTCATCATCGCGGGGCCTGGCACTGGAAAGACCGCGACCCTGGCCGCCCGCATTGCCCGGCTCGTGCAAAACGGTAATGACCCTGGCGGCATAGTTGCGTTGAGTTTTACGGTCAAGGCCGCGCTGGAACTGCGGGAACGGATTGCCAAAACCATCGGCACTGAAAGAACGGATTCCCCTGCCCGTATCATCACCGCCACTTTCCATGCTCTCTGCGCCTCCATGCTCAGGGAACAAGAGATACACCATGTACCTAAGGATTTCAGTATCCTGGGAGATGCGGAACGGGATGTCCTCTTGCAGGAACTGTGCGAACGGGCGCACGGAAGAATCCGGCCCCAGGGGTTGGGAAAATATATCGAAGCACGGAAACGGTTTCTGCTTTTGCCCGGAGAAGTTCGGCCTAACCTCGGCAGCCGAAACCCCGGGGACCACACATCCGGCGAAACCATGATAGGGGCGTTACCCCATTTGGCCGAGGACTTCGGTATCGGTGAAGCAGATTCTGCAGCGGAGCAGCTCTATGGGTTATACCGCGACCGTCTCCATGCGTCGGCATCCCTGGACTTTGACGATCTAGTGGCTGAAACGGTACGGCTTTTGGCCGGTGACTTTACGCTCCTTTCCCATTACCAGGAACGGTTCCGCTTTGTCTTTGTGGATGAATATCAGGATATCAATTTTGCTCAGTACATCCTGATCCGGCTTTTAGCGTCGCCGGATAGGGAAGAACCCCATCAGGAATTATGGGTCATAGGGGACCCCAATCAGGCTATTTACGGGTTTCGAGGGTCGGACAAACGCTTTATCGACCGGTTTTTGAAGGATTATCCTGAAGCGGGGACCTTCAATCTTACCCAAAGTTTCCGCTGTGCCGTGCCGATCCTTGATGCGGCGGGGCGGCTCATGGATACCCACCTGGCGGGAACCAACACCGGGGTGAGCCTCTATCGTTCGGAATACCCCACGGAAAAATCCGAAGCCGAAGGCATTGCCCGGCGTATCTCCCGGCTCATTGGAGGGACCACGTTTTTTGCCTTTGACAGTAATGTGGTCGATAGTAATGCCGGGGATAGTTCGCTGCCTGAACAGGTCCTCACCGGCCTGGACCGATGCGCCATATTAGTTCGTACCATTGCCTTGGCGCCGCCCATCGTCAAGGCGTTCCGGGACCACGGTATACCCTACACCTTGATCGGAGAACGGCCCTGGTGGGAAGCGGAGCCGGTCCATTCCCTGCTCGGTTTTCTCCGGGATTCCCTGGGGCGTTCAGCAGAGGAAGGCAGGGCTCCCGCTCTGGCGGTAAAGCTGGCCTGGGAGCAGTATCCCCAGGAACCGAGTAAGGGGGTAAAGGCCCGGGGAAACCGGGATGTATCGGAAGTTCCACCGGAATTGCTCATCGAACGGCTCGCCGGCATAGGGGCTTTGTACGATGATCTTCCCGCGTTTCTGGATGCTCTGGCGGTCAGCGGTGAAAACAGCGGCATGGAATTGAACCGGGAAGGGGTCCATATCATGACCATCCACGCTTCCAAGGGGCTTGAGTTCGATCATGTCTTTGTGGCCGGGTTAGAAGAGGGGCTGCTCCCCTTTACCCGCTATGAAGCAAGGAACAGCCCGGTCTATGAGGAGCGTATTGCGGAAGAACGGCGACTGCTCTACGTCGCCATGACCCGTGCCAAGGTGGGTTTGTACCTTTCCTGGGCACGGCAGCGGGATTTTCAAGGAAGAAAACTCCCCAATGAACCAAGCCGTTTCCTTACATCCCTGGAAACCATGATTCCCCTTTATCAGGAACACAAAAGCCGTCCCCAGGACCCTCAGTTACGGCTGTTTTAAAAAAGGGGCTGCCGCCCGTTTTCTATGATTCTGACTCGAATAATGCCTTCCACGGTGTTGATCCGTCCCAGGATGGTTTTGGGTATTTTCTGGGCCGTGTCTATGATGTTGTAGGCATATTCACCCTGATGGTGGTTGATGAGGTCCAGAATATTGATATTTTCCGCCGCGAGAATCGTGGTAATTTGCCCCACCATGTTGGGGATATTCCGGTTCGCCACGAGGAGCCGGTGCGGGGAACGCTGGTCCAGGGTGCACCGGGGAAAATTAACCGAATTCTTGACAGCCCCGGTTTCGAGGAAGGCCATGAGCTGCCGTACCGCCATAATCGCGCAGTTATCCTCCGCTTCCGGGGTTGAAGCCCCCAGATGGGGAATACAGATGGCCCGGGGACAGGCCAGCAGTTCCGCTGAAGGGAAGTCCGTCACATAGGCGGCTACCTGTGCGGTCTGTAAGGCGACGATGATATCCGCCTCATTGACGAGCCCTCCCCGGGCAAGGTTGATGATCCGGGCGCCTTGCTTCATGTACCGGAATTTTTCAGCATCCAGAAGGCCCCTGGTGGCGTCGATCAAGGGGAGGTGGAGGGTAACATAATCGGATTTGGCAAGAAGCCCTTCCAGGGTATCTGCCCGCACTACCTGCCGGGAGAGGTTCCAGGCGGCGTCCACGGATATGTAGGGGTCATAGCCCATCACCTCCATGCCCAGGGCCACCGCGTCATTGGCGACCATTACACCGACGGCCCCAAGCCCCACCACCCCCAGGACTTTGCCCCGGAGTTCAGGCCCCTCAAATCGGGACTTCCCCTGCTCGACCAGATCGGAGACCTCATCAGCCTTATCCGTGAGAGAAGCGGCCCAGGCTATTCCCCCCAGGATATTCCGGGAGGAGACCAGGAGGGCGACAATGGTCAGTTCCTTTACTGCATTGGCGTTCCCCCCGGGGGTGTTAAAGACCGCCACCCCCCGGTTGCTGCACGCCGCAACGGGGATATTGTTATATCCCGCGCCGGCCCGTGCTATGGCCTGAACCGTGTCAGGGATCTCCACACTGTGGAGGTCCCTACTCCGCACCAGGATGGCGTCTGGATTGGGAAGCTCCCCCGCCACTTCATAACGATCCCGGGGGAACAATTCCAGCCCTTGGGGTGAAATTTTATTCATAGTTTGAATTCTAAACATTGCATTTTCCTTAACGCTCAAAGTGTTCCATAAAAGCAATCAATGCCTTAACGCCGTCAATGGGCATGGCGTTGTAGAGGCTGGCCCGCATCCCCCCCACCAGGCGATGGCCCGCGAGGTTTACCAGGCCCTTGGCAGCGGCTTCCTTGAGGAAGCGGCTTTCCAGGTCCGCACGGCGATCCGGATCAGTCTCGTTGCTGATAAAGGGAATATTCATGAGGCTGCGAAAGGGCTTTTCCACCGGTGAATAAAAGCCCCTTGAGCTTTCCAAGTAGGCATAGAACAGGTCCGCCTTCTCCTGGTTCAGTTTGGCAATGGCCGCGACACCGCCGAGTTCCTTGAGCCATTCCAGGACCAATCCGATTATGTAGATGCCGTAACAAGGGGGAGTATTGTACATGGATCCCTCTTCGGCGTGGATATCGTAACGGAGCAGCAGCGGGGTCCAGGAAGGGGCCTTGCCGATAAGGTCCTCCCGGATGATGACCACGGTGGTTCCCGCGGGGCCGAGGTTCTTCTGCGCCCCTGCGTAGAGGATGCCGAATTGGGACACCTTTAAGGGTTCCGAAAGAATACCGCTTGAAATGTCCGCTACCAATGGTACTGAACCGGTATCAGGCGCTGTGGTCCACTTGGTTCCTACGATGGTGTTGTTCAGGGTGATGTGATAGTAAGCGTCCGCCGGATCCGGGGCCGGCGCTGCCGGTATATAGGTGTAAGCCTTATCCTTGGAAGACGCCTTGACCGCCACATCCACGTATTTGATCCCCTCATCAGCGGCTTTTTTTGCCCAGATGCCGGTTTCCACATAGGCCGCCTTTTTTTTCGGCGTTCCCGGTTCTGTCCCGGCCAGATTAAGGGGGATCATAGAGAACTGGAGCGAAGCCCCACCCTGGAGGAAAAGCACCTTGTAGTTAGGGGGAATCCCCATGAGTTCCCTGAGCAGGGCCTCGGTTTTTTCGATGATGGGCTTGAAGTCCTTGGACCGGTGGCTCATCTCCATGACCGATTGGCCTGTGCCGTTGGTATCGATCATTTCTGCAGCAGCCCGCTCCAGCACCGGCAAGGGAAGCGCCGAAGGTCCTGGAGAAAAATTATACACACGCATAAAAGCTCCTTCTGTTCATTAGGTACGGTTTTTTCACGTCATCCTCACTGCCACGGCCCGCAATGCATCTACGACATACACGTTCCGTATCACGATTTCCGGAGACACCCTGAGCGCCACCGGAGCGAAATTGACAATACCCCGAATGCCGGCGGCAATCAACTTTTCCACCGCAGCCTGAGCCGCCTCTTCGGGGACGCAGAGCAGGGCCAGCTCAATAGCGAAACGGTGTATCACTTCGGCCATTTTATAGGCCGGATAGAGCGGAACCGAGGACCGTACTATTTCCACCCGGTTTACGTTGGTATCAAATCCGGCGATGAGTTCAAATTCCTCTAGCTCAAAACCCCGAAAGTTGAGGTATGCCGACCCAAGCCGCCCAAGCCCCACCACACAAAACCGGCGGCGCCGGTCAAGTCCCAGGGCTTTTTTGATGGCCGGCGCCAGGATCGCGGGATGGTACCCACTGCTGCTCCCGATGGCGCTGCCATCGCAATCTCCCCCAAGATAGGAAATATCTTTCCGTATAGTATGGCTGGACCAACCGGTAAGGGCCTCCACCTGGGTTGAAGTTACCGGATTCATCCCGCTTTTTTCGAGAACCCTCATCAGATAGAGGAGCCGTTCTTTTGCCGGCAAAGGGATTTGCTCCATGATACTCAACCTCATCTTCTGTGAAATATTTCACAACCAGAATAAAAAATCAAAGCAATAATGTCAATACTTCAATTCGGAATCTTCAATTCAGAATATGCGATTGAGATCGTGGCCAGATAATCAGCGGCCTTGTGGTGCAGGAAAATCCCTGGGGCGCTCACGCTCGGGTTCTGGTACAAGATACGATAGAACCTCAAGCTTTTGAGACAGAACCCGTCGATCAAGTGAGCGCCCCAGGGATTTTCCTGCACCACAAGGACTATGTTTTCGGTGCTGTCTCCCAACATCCCGAAATGACGTCAGGAGCAGGGAGAAGAGCCGTTCCGGTAGACCCTTTACCCTGAGCACAACCCTTAGTCCACGGTATTGCTTTGAAAGCGTTATTGTTGTATTGCGGCCCAGAGTTCATAGAGTTTCAGCCTAGGCACAAAATCAGATAAACAAACCGAGGTCAAACCAGTCATAATACCGCTGTAAAAATCATTGTACCGCCGCCACATCAGATGATACTGTTTTGGTAATTCCGGCCGTCCTGCAAGGCCCTTATAGAATCTCTTGA
>JAITNP010000100.1 GCA_031290455.1 Treponema sp.
CCGTGGGATAACAAAATCAGGCACCGCAACCGTGACGTTCTGGGGCAACTTCTGCCGTATATCCGCCACCGCCTCGTTCAATGCGCTTTCAAAGGTGTTTTGCGCAAAGACCCGTACCGCAACCAGGCAGATCACCAGGAAAAGAGCAATTCGTTTCATAGATTCCTTCCTTACATTAAAATTTCAAAGACCAGTATAGTATATGCCGCCTTTAATTGCAAGCAAAAAAGCCAATACAAAGACAAAGACGCAGGCTTTTACCATAGAACGCTTCCGTAAAAGCTGCGTCCAGAGGATAGCCCTGTCAGGTGTATTGCACATAAAGATAATTTCCTCCATACTGTTTTTAGGTTTTTAGGATTATATGGCAGAATACAGAACTGAACGGGTAGGGCGGCTTATTCAGGAAAAGATAGGCGCCCTCATTGTGGAAGGTAAAATCAAGGACCCCCGGGTGCATCCCTTCCTTTCCATTACGCGGGTTTCGGTGTCCCGGGATTTGGTCTGGGCCGAGGTGTATGTCTCAAATGTTAAGCCCCAGGGGAACCTTGCCAAAGGGGTCGAGGGGTTGCAGAACGCCGCCGGATTCATCCAGGCCCAGCTTGCCGGTGTTATGCACATACGCCAAACCCCCCGGCTTCGTTTCCATGAGGATACGGGCATCAGGGAAGGATTTGATTTGATAAAAAAAATTGAAGCGTTAGTTCATGAGGATGTGGCGGACCATGACGACCGGTGAGGCTTCCGGCTTATTACTGCTTAACAAAAGACCGGGAATTACCTCTTTTGAAGCCCTGGGGGTGGTAAAAAAAGCTTTTTCCACCAATAAGGTCGGTCATACTGGTACCTTGGATAAGTTTGCCGCGGGCTTGCTGCTCGTGTTGGTCGGAAAGGCGGTAAAACTTGCCCCCTGGTTTTCAGGGACTGATAAGCAGTATGAGGGGGTCATCCGTTTTGGCGTCGAAACCGATACCCTGGATCCTGAGGGAGTTCCGGTCGCCGAAGGGGAAATCCCTGCCAGGGAAGCCCTGGAAAAGGCGCTTCCCGTGTTCAGGGGGGATATACTCCAGACGCCCCCTGCGTATTCCGCGGTCCATGTGGCGGGAAAGCGGGCGTCAAAGCTTGCACGGAACGGTATAGCGGTTGCCATGCCCCCGCGGCCCGTATCGGTGTATGCCCTGGACCTCTGCGCTTATGAGCCGCCCCTGGCCCGCATCCGGGTTCACTGTTCCAAGGGGACCTATATCCGTTCCCTGGCGCGGGATATGGCCCGTGCGGCAGGTTCCCGGGGCCACCTCGTTTCCTTAAACCGTACCCATATCGCGGGCTTCCCGGTTTCCGAGGCGGTTGATCTTCCGCAGGAGGCCGATACTTCCGTAATCCTGGGGGGGGCCTTGAAGCCTATCAGTCCTCCTATCTTTGAGGCCCTCTCCCTTCCTTATATGCTGGTGGATGATGACGCTGTCCGCAAGATGATCCATGGAAAACCCCTGGATACCCTCATTGATGAAGGAACCGTGGGCTATGAAACCCCGGGCGATAGTGCGGTCGGGGTTTTTTGTGCCAGGAGCAGTATTACAGCCGGTGTCTTTGTGGGAATCATAGAAAAAAAAGCTGCCAGATGGTCCTACGGATATGTCTATGCGCGTCCTTGACTGGCAGGAATTTATCGGAGCCGCTTCACCGGGGGGAGCGCCGGAAAAAGCCGCCATGACCATCGGGGTTTTCGATGGGGTACACCGGGGGCATCAGGCGCTCATCGAAAAAATAGTCCGCCACGGATCATGTCCCACGGTGATAACCTTCAGGCGGAACCCCAAGTGGGTACTGAGTCCTGAAACCTATGAAGGGGATATTTTCAGCCTTGACCAGAAGCTTGCCGTCTTTGAAAGGCGGGGGGTTTATCGAACGGTCCTGATTGACTTTTCAGGAGATTTCAGTAAACTGAAAGGGCGGGAGTTTATCGATCTGTTGATACAGCGGGGAAATCTGTCTTATTTGGCAATTGGCAGTAATTTCCGCTGCGGCTACCGGCTTGATACTGATGCGGCTGGTATCAAGGGCATGACTGAAGCCCGGGGGATTGTAACCGAGGTGGTTTCCCCGGTATGTGACGGCCTGGATCTGGTCAGTTCAAGCCGGATTCGCGCTGCAATATCTGCGGGGGATTTTGCCGGAGCTGCGGCGGCCCTTGGCAGGAATGTTGCAATAGACCTGGGGGGAATATCCGGCATTCCCGTACCGGAGGGTGTATTGTGGGATACCGCTTCGGCGCGCCGGATAATCCCGCCTGATGGCCGGTATGTGGTATTGGTATATACGCCGGCGCATGGAACCGAAGGGAAAAAGACGGAAATCTTCATTAAAGATGGCAAGATTAGTATCCCTTCACCGAGCAACGCGGGGATCCGCGTTGAATTTTTACTAAGTTCCCAATAGGAGTTATATATATGGCATTAAACAAAGAAACGGTAACCTCCATCGTAACCAGGTTCGGTACCAACGAGAAAGATACCGGCGCGTCGAAGGTCCAGGTTGCGTTGCTGACCGAGCGGATAAATCAGCTTACGGAGCACTGTAAACAATTCAAGAAAGATAAGTCGAGCCAGCGGGGTTTGTTGATTCTGGTTGGCCAGCGTCGGCGGATGCTGAAGTATGTGCAGAGAACTGACCTTGAAAAGTATCGGTCCCTTATTAAAGAATTGGGTCTCCGTAAATAATGGTGCACCGCGTAACATTTCAAATCGCCGGAAAGGAACTGATCCTTGAAACCGGCAGGATCGCAAAACAGGCCCATGGCGCTGTCTTTGCCCAATATGCGGGGTCGGTGGTTATTGCCACGGTCTGCGCCTCAGAAGATGCGGTAGAGGGACTCGATTATGTGCCCGTTACGGTAGATTATAACGAAAAATACTATGCGGCGGGTAAAATTCCCGGAGGCTTTATCAAGCGGGAAGGGCGGCCTAAGGATAAGGAAATCCTCGTGTCCCGGCTCATTGACCGGCCCATGCGGCCTCTCTTTGAGAAGCGCTTCGGCAGGGAAATACAGATAGTGCCCACCACGTTGTCCACGGATCAGATCAATCCCCCGGATATTCTGGCTATCATCGCCTCCTCGGCGGCAGTACACATCTCGGACATCCCTTTTAACGGCCCCATCGCCGGGGTCCGGATATGCTCGGTAAACGGTGAACTTATTGTCAATCCAACCTACGAGGAAATCGAAAATTCCGCGCTTGAAATCATGGTGGCTGGTACCAAGGACGGCATCACCATGGTGGAAGGAGGGGCTCACGAAGTGGGGGAGGACCTGATGATCGCGGCCCTGGAAAAGGCCCAGGGGGTGATCATCGAACTCTGTGCCATCCAGGAGCAGCTTCGGGCACTGACAGGGAAGGAAAAGATCCCCCTCACGGAAGCCTGTTTTGTGCTTGAAAACCAGGAAACCATCCGTTCCGCCGCCTATCCCCGGCTGGAAGAAGCCTGTTTTCTCAAGGGCAAGCAGGGACGGCATGAGGCCATCGGAAAGGTTAAGGCGGACTTCAAGGCCCAGTACGCTGCCCAGCTTGAGGATGCAGTACAGAAGAAGCTCTTTGATGCCCTCTTTGAGGATATACAGTATGCAATCCTCCGTTCTGCTATTCTTGATAAGGGAAAGCGGGTGGACGGCAGAGGTACCGAGGACATCCGGGACATTACCTGCGAGATCGGGCTGCTTCCCCGGACCCATGGTTCGGCTCTCTTTACCCGGGGTGAAACCCAGTCCCTGGTGGTTACCACCCTGGGGACCGTGTTCGATGAACAGATATTTGACGACATTGAAGGGGATAAACGGGAACATTTCATCCTGCACTACAACTTCCCTCCCTATTCGGTCGGGGAAGTGGGCCGTATGGGCACGGGCAGACGGGAGATAGGCCATGGAAACCTGGCCCGCCGCTCCCTTGAGGCCATGATCCCCACCAAGGATGCCTTTCCCTATACCATCCGGGTGGTTTCTGAAATCATGGAATCCAATGGGTCCTCATCCATGGCCTCGGTCTGCGGGGGCACCCTTGCCATGCTTCACGCCGGGGTACCCATGAAGAAGTCCGTGGCCGGTATTGCCATGGGGCTTATCTCCGAAGGGGACCGGTACGCGATACTTTCAGACATCCTTGGCGAAGAGGATCACCTGGGGGACATGGACTTTAAGGTTTCCGGTACCGAAGATGGGATCACTGGCTTTCAGATGGACATTAAGATCGCCGGGGTAAGCCCGGAGATCATGCGGAATGCCCTGGATCAGGCCAAGCGAGGCAGGCTCCACATCCTTTCGATCATGAATCAGACCATCAGCAAGCCCACCGCCAAGATCAGCGAATTCGCCCCCAAGATCGTAACCATGAAAATCGAGGTTGATAAGATCGGCGCCCTCATAGGTCCCGGGGGAAAGAACGTGAAGGCCCTTTGCGAACAGTACAGCGTCAGCATCAATACCGACAATGATGGTACGGTTACCATCTATGGCAAGAATACCAAAGATGCGGAGGAGGCCAAGGCCGCGATCATGGGGATTGTGGCGGACCCGGAGGTGGGCAGGATCTACAACGGCACGGTGAAGCGGATCATGGAATTCGGCGCCTTTGTGGAGATCCTCCCCGGCAAGGAAGGTCTGGTGCATATCTCCAAGCTCTCCCGCCAGCGTATTGTTACGGTGACCGACGTGATAAAGGAAGGCCAGGAAATTCCCGTGAAGCTCCTGGAAGTGGATAAGATGGGACGGCTCAACCTTTCGTATATTGACGCGATTGATCCGGGTGGAGAGACTGTTCAGGATGAACCCCGTCATACCTCGGATGATGGCCGTCATTCCCGGCGTCCCCGGGATGGTGGAGGCCGTGGAAATGACCGTCCCCCCCGGCGGTATTAAGGAACCATGACCGATAGGGATCAGAATCCGGTAGTAGGAATCCTCAAGCAGGGGCTGGGTGCGTACCTTCCCCGCTACGAAACCCCGGGGGCAGCGGGAATGGACCTCCGGGCCTTCCTTGCGGAGCCGGTGGTTATCCCCCCCTTGGGGAGGATGCGGATTCCCACCGGGCTGATCCTTGAAATCCCCGAAGGGTATGAAGGGCAGGTGCGGCCCCGGTCGGGGCTTGCGGCCAGGCATGGGGTTACGGTGTTAAATTCCCCCGGAACCATTGATGCGGATTACCGGGGAGCGGTGGCAATCATCCTGATAAACCTGGGCGCCGAAGCATTCACCGTGCATGATGGGGACCGGATAGCCCAGGTGGTGATTGCGCCGGTGTGCCGCGCCGGTGTTACCGAAATCGAATCATTATCAGAAACAATACGGGGCGCCGGGGGATTTGGATCAACCGGCATATAGGGGGTTACCCATGACTATCCGCCGTTCTCTCTCATGGACCTTATTTCGGTATATTGTATCCGAAACGCTGTTTTCCTTTTTGGTGGCTTTTCTCTTTTTTTTCTTTATCTTTTTTGTCAACCAGTTGCTCCTCATGGCCCAGCAAATCTTGGCCAAAAAGGTGCCTTTCCAACAGGTTGCCCTGCTGATACTCTACGCGCTCCCGTCGATCATTGCCATGGCAGCGCCCTTTGCCTCCCTGGTCGGGACCCTGATGACCATAGGGCGGCTGACCTCGGATAATGAAATCCTCGTGATGCTGTCCGCAGGGCTTTCCTATAGCAATATCTTTCTTCCTGCCATAACGGTGGGTATCATTATTTCAACCTTTTCTTTTATTGCCAATGACGTGC
This sequence comes from Treponema sp., assembly GCA_031290455.1. Classification (GTDB taxonomy): domain Bacteria; phylum Spirochaetota; class Spirochaetia; order Treponematales; family Breznakiellaceae; genus JAITNP01. The sequence goes on from JAITNP010000100.1 coordinate 5,767, forward strand.
TCCTCCCTGCGGGGACGATACAGTTTTCCCGGCTCTACCGGCGTATTCTCGTTTCAACCCCTGCCCTGGAATTAGGGGCCAATTCGATCAAGCGCTTCAAGGATACGGTGATTGTTACCGGCGCGGTAACGGGCAATTCCATTGGGGATGTCTTTATCCTGGATAAAACCAGTGATGGAGAACGGCGGCTTATCATGGCCAAAAGCGCGGAACTCCGGGACGCGGGAATTGAGGGACTCAGCCTTGACCTCTCGGATGCCTTTATTCAGTCCTCCAAGGAAATTGCCCGGCGAGACTATGACTACGCTTCGAGTGGTTTTTTGCGGTACTGGGTACCCCAGGAAGATCTGATCCAGGCGGTTTCATCCATAAGCCCCCGGGAAATGAGTTCTACCGATGTGCGGCGAGAAATTAAGACCAAGATCCTCAATTTGCAGAACAGGCTCGATGAACGGTACAACAGGACCCTGGACCAGGCCCTGGCATTGGAAGACAGCCTCCGACGGGGGCCGCATCATGAAGCCTGGAACCGGCGGACCAATTACCTTTCCACCCATATGAAAGAAATCCAGTCCACTGAAGTGGTGAAACGGGACCGAAGCCTCCTCAGTTACCGCCTTGAGTATTATAAAAAATTTTCAATCCCCTTTGGCGCCCTTTCTTTTGTCTTCCTGGCGGTTCCCCTGGGACTGCTCGCCAAAAAGAACGGCCAAACCGTGGGCTTCGGCTTTGGACTGCTCATCGCGGTCATCTATTGGGCCTTGCTTTTGGGGGGCCAGACCATGGGACTCCGCCTGGGATATTCACCCTTCTGGACCATGTGGCTTCCGAACACCCTGGCGGTTTCTATCGGCCTGGTCATGTGCCTGATAAGGATTCGGCAATGAGGGATGTAACGGGGCCACGGCGATGATCCTGGATCGGTACCTGGTGCGGCAATTCCTCCCTATTTTTTTTGTAGTCGTGTTCATGTTTGTACTGCTCCTGTCCCTGATCGATCTTTTTGCCAATCTCTGGCGCTATCTCAACTATGAGGTCCCTATCAATCAAATACTTCAGGTTTCTCTCTATTACCTTCCCAAAAGCCTTTCCTATGCCATGCCCATCTCCCTGCTTTTTGCCGCCGCCTATACCCTGGGGGATCTCTATGCCCGGAACGAGCTGACCTCTATTTTTTCCTCAGGGATTCCTTTCTGGCGGTTCAGCCTATCCCTGGCCTTCATCGGCTTATTAGCGTCGATCTTTTCCTTTTATTTTGAGGATACCATCGTAATCCCCACCTTCAAGGTCAAAAACGATATCTCCAAGACCCTGTTGCGCCAAGCCCACACAGAGAACAACTCGGATATCGTTATCAAAGCAAAGAACGGCAGGCTCATCTATTCGGTGGATTATTACGATTATACCGCCCTGGTCTTAAACGGCATCAGCATCATCGAACAAGGGGAAGACGGCAAATTCCTGTCCCTGGTCCGGGCGCCCCGGGCTTCCTGGGCCGGAACCCACTGGGCCTTTTCAAATGCCCTCAGGTATGAATGGGATGCGGAGGGTATGCTGCGGACCCACCCGCTCCCGCCGGATACGGACATATACCAGGAAAGCCCGGATACGTTTCGCAGAAACGCGGTGAACGTGGAAGACCTTTCCGCCCAGGAAGCGGCCCTGCTGATCGATGACTTAAAAACCGCAGGGCTTCCCTTCATGATTGCCTTGGCAGACTATTATCACCGCTATTCCTTTGCCTCCGCATCCTTTGTGGTGATGATCCTCTCGATTTCCATGGGCGGTCGGTTCAGAAAAAACATCCTCCTCATGAGCCTCCTCTCAAGTCTGGTCGTGGCAGTGGTTTTTTATGTCATGGAAATGCTCAGCATGATGATGGCCAAACTCGGTTATATTCCTCCGGTAGTCGGGGCCTGGTTCCCCGTAGGATTCTTTGTGATCATCGGCCTCCTACTCCTGCAAGGCGCTAAGACATAAGGAGCACCGCTGAACTGGTACCAATTCGGCTGCAGCCTGCGTTGAGAAAGGCTTCCAGGTCATCTCGGGTCTTGATGCCGCCGGCGGCTTTTATCTTTACTTGAGGGCCGATATGCTCCTTGAACAACAGGATGTCCGCAAGGACTGCTCCGGCAGTGCCAAAACCGGTGGAAGTCTTGATGTAGTCCGCCCCGGCGGTGGTTACGATGCCGCAGAGCCTGATTTTTTCTTCGGTCGTAAGATAGCAGGTTTCCACAATAACCTTGAGGACCTTTCCGCCCACGGTCTTTTTAACACCGGTGATTTCATCAAGCACCGCGTCGAAACGGCGGTTCTTCACATCCCCGATATTGATAACCATATCAATTTCAGATGCGCCCTCCCCCAGGGCCGTTTCAGCCTCCACCACTTTCACCGGAGTAAGGCTGTAGCCCAAGGGAAAGCCAATGACCGTACAGATACGGAGCCTGTTTCCGTAGGCTTCATACACCGGTTTTACATAAGACGGGGGGATACACACCGAAGCGGTTTGATAGGTCACCCCCTCATCGCAGAGCTTTTTAATCTCCTCCCAGGAGGCAGTGGCCTTGAGTAGGGTATGGTCAATATGGCTTAAAATTTCCTGGTCCGTCATGTGGACAGAAACTGTACATTGATGCCCGAATAATTGTTATCGATCTTCAGGCTATCCAGAATCTGAGATATCTGTCCCCGGTGATGGATCCCGTGGACCATAAGCTGCTGCAATAAAAAATACAGGGGTACTGTCGCCGGATCTCCTTTATACCACTCGACTTTTACCAGTTTCTGGTAATCCTCAAGCGTAAGGGCGGAAATAAATTCGATCTGAGCCGCATCAGCGGTTTCAAAGCACGGCCCCAGGCTTTTCCATTGTGCTTCGGTGAGGTTCCCTTCGGGAAGGGAAATCGCCGGATATGACAGGGCCTTTACCGCGGATGAACCAGGACCCAAGGCGGACTTGAAGATGCTCTGGAAATAAATGGTTCCCCCCAGGACATGCCGGAATACACTCGAAAGGCTCCCATAGTAACTCCCCCGATCCTGTTCCCGTTCTTCATGGGAAAGGGTATCCAGGATGGAAAATACGGTTTTATTCCCCTCCTGATTGTATTGAGCAAGCATGATATATGTTTCTTTCATCTGAATTACTCCTCTTATTTGAAAGTATACGCTAAAATAGCCGAAAAGCAAGGGTTCGCCAAAATCCCATGCAACACACCCTGCAGCCGCTGGAGATCGGCGGAATAGTTGGCACATTCGGGCTGAATAATAGAGAAAAAAATGTTATGCAGTATGCTTAAAAAATGCGAAACACCTTATGTCCATAGGATGGATGTGTGTGGAAAGGTTGGATTGCCCTGCTTAAGGGCTGATCCCTCGGATTTGCCTGATGGGTAGTTCTTCCAGCCGTGAAACGCCATATTGTTTCATATAGTCCCCGATTCCCTGGATGATTTCGGTCATAGCCGGGGGGTGGGCGAAGGTGGCGGACCCCACTTGGACCGCAGCGGCGCCAGCCATGAGGAATTCCAGGGCATCTTTCGCAACGGCAATACCCCCCATCCCAACCAGGGGAACCGGGACAGCCTCCCACAGCTCCCAGACCATGCGGAGGGCGATGGGCCTGATGGCAGGACCTGAAAGGCCGGCGCTGGTATTATCAAAAACCGGTTTTCTTTTATACACATCAATGGCCATGGCCTTAAACGTATTCACTAGGGAAAGGGCGTCGGCCCCGGCCTCCACGCAGGCTTTGGCTACCGCAGCAAGGCCCGGGGCATTGGGAGATAGTTTTACCATGAGGGGCTTGGTCCATACCTTTCGCACCGGCCCTACCACCGAGGCCGCCGCTTCGGGGTGAAGGCCAAAGGCCATGCCTCCAGCCTTCACATTGGGGCAGGAAATGTTGAGTTCGATCATATCAACCGCTGAAGCAGCCAACAACCGTGCCCCTTCGGTGTATTCTTCCACGGTTGAACCGGAAAGGTTGGCAATGACCACCGGCCCCAGTTCCCGGAGCTGGGGGAGTTCCTTTTCAAGGAAAGCGGGAATTCCGGGATTTTCAAGACCAATGGAATTCATAAGCCCCGCAGGAGTTTCGTGGAGCCGTTGACCGGTGTTCCCCATCCGGGGATGCAGGGTGAGGCCCTTGGTACAGATACCCCCCAGGCTGGATACATCAAGAAGCTCCCGGTACTCTTGGCCATAGCCAAAGGTCCCCGAAGCGGCAATCACCGGGTTTCTGAACCGGACCCCTGCAATGGTAACCGAGAGGTCCGGGGCGGTATTATCCATCATGCGGTCACCGATCATATCAGTCATCTAAAAGGATCTCCTCCGCCCTGAAAATAGGACCATCGGCGCAGCAACGCCGGTTTCCGTGGATGGTCCGTACCGTACAGCCCAGGCACGCCCCCACTCCGCAGGCCATCCGCCGTTCCATGCTGATGAAGCAGGGAACCCCCGCAGCTTTACAGCAAGCAGCCACCGCCTTGAGCATTGGTTCGGGACCACAGGCATATACCGCCTGATAGGTGGCGGGTTCCAGGATGTCCAGTATCCGTCCCTTATGACCGCCGCTCCCATCCTCAGTGGCAAGAATCAGCGCAGCCGTATTCAAACCGTCGAGCAATCCGGTAAGACCAGGATCCAGGGTTTTAAACCCGGCATAAAAGTCATAAGTCCCTGCCGCACGTTCCGCGGCAAAGGCCCTTAAGGGCGCCATGCCTATGCCTCCCGCGATAAGGGCAAGCGGACCGGAAAGGATTTCCGGAACAAAACCGGCCCAACCGTTACCCAAGGGGCCGGTCAGTTCCGCCTGTTCCCCTGCGATCAGGGAGGCGAGTTCCTCCGTCCCTATGCCCTGTTTGGCAATGAGAAAGCGGATAATACGGGAGGAATGGTTTCGGTTTTCGATTCTATCGGTGATCCTGGTATCAGCCCGCCAGCCTGCGACACTGATGGGGCGGGCCAGGAACACCGAGGTCCTTTCCGGTTTGATGAGGAAAAATTGGCCCCCCCGGGGAACCGGGCCGGACCAGGCAAACTCCAGTTGGCTTATTTCTCGGTTAAGAGGCGTAGTACCGATACATTCGCAACGGAGGGTTTGTTTGGAGTGAGGGGGGAGCGGGTTCAATGGGCGCCTCCGGTTGTGATGGTGGCTTGGACCGCGGCTTGTATCGCGTCCCGCATGTCGATTACCGCTTTCCGGGCTGCTTCGGCTGCGTAGCGGTTGTCCGCATCTTCCGGAGCCTTACCGTTGATGGACCATGCCTTGAGGATGGAGCGGGAGGCATTCACCACTCCGCCGTTGCCGTTTCGGAGGAGGAGGGCAGCATCTTCGGCGGCTCCCCCTTGGGCGCCGTAACCGGGAATGAGGAAAAACAGGTTCCGCCGCTTTTCCCGGATGGCGGCGGCTTCTTCCCCTTCGGTACAACCCACAACCACGCCAAAGGCCCCATAGCCATACTTCCCAAGCCTGCGTGGGGTCAGTGCTGAAAGTCTATCCCCCACCACGTCGTAGAGACGGCCACCGGCTTTTAGTTCCTGGTACTCAAAGTCCCGCATCCCCTGGTTACTGGTCCGCATAAGCACGAAGGCTCCCTTACCGTTGCTATCTGCATAGGAAAGCCACGGCTCAATGGAATCCATCCCCATATAAGGGGAGAGGGTGACAAAGTCCGCCTCGAAGATCCCCTCGAAATGGGCCTTGGCGTATCTACGCGCGGTATCCGCGATGTCCCCCCGCTTGATGTCCGCGATAACCAGGCTCCCCCGCTTCCGAATGGCGCGCAGGGTTTTGGCGTAGGTATCAAGCCCCGTAAGCCCTCGCTCCTCATAATAGGCGATCTGTACTTTGAAGCAGGCGGCCACATCAGCAGTGGCGTCGATGAGTGCCTGGTTATAGGCTAATACCGCTTGATCATCCCCCCATCTCCGTCGCTCGGTTGGGGGAATGTAGTCCACCGCAGTATCCAAGCCCACACAGACAGGACCGCTGGCAACCACCGCCTCGTAAAGTTTATCCATGTTATACATGCGTACTGCTCTTGATATTAATCAATAGAGTCGCTTTCAAAAACAACCCTGCCACGGTGCATGGTCATCAATATCCTACCCCGCAGTTTTCGGCCCGTAAAGGGTGAATTTTGTCCCCGGGATTTGAACCCTTGGGGATTAACTACCCAGGATGCCCCGGTATCAACGATGATGAGGTCCGCCCGGTTTCCCGGTGTGATACGGCCCCGGTCAATGAGGCCCAGAATCCGGGCAGGGGCGGCGCTCATCAGGGAGGAGAGCCGCTTGAGGTCCAGGCGGTCTTCCCCCATGAGTTCCGTCATGCACACCCCATAACTGGTCTCAAGCCCGGTGAAGCCCGGGGATCCCCGTTCCTTATCCGATTCTGTATGGGGAGCATGATCCGTGGCAATGGCGTCGATAGTTCCGTCCAGGACGGCGCCGATAAGCGCCTGCCGGTCCGCTTCGGTCCTGAGCGGAGGATTCACCCGGCCCCAGGATTCGGCGCCGAGTACACGGGCGTCCGCTTCGGTAAGCCCAAGATGATGCGGCGTTGCCTCGCAGGTCAGGGTGAAGCCGGTCTCATCCCCGGATTTGTTCAAGGGGACCTTGGTTGCCCGTATCAGTTGTACCGCCTCTTTGGTTGATACATGGGCAATGTGTACATGGCATTGGGCTTGTTTTCCCAGTTCTATAACCCGTTGTGTGGCGACATTTTCTTCAATGCGGCTCCATACCTCCCGAGACTTCCCGAATCGTTTGGCCGTTTCTGCCTCGGCGCCGCCGGCGTCGCAGTGGCACGATACGGGAATTCCTAGCCGTCGGGCCTCTGCAAAGGCCGCCAGCAAGCGGGCATCGCCGGCCACATCCCTACCATCCTCGGAAAGCATACGAGGGCATGGTATGGGGGTCCTTGTTTCCGAAGGGGCTACCAATGCAGTGATACCCGAAAGCTCCCCGCCCTCCATGCCTCGGGTCAAGGCCATTACCGGATAAAGGTCAATGAGACCCAGCCGGACGGAACGGGCTTTGAGAACCTGCGCCTTTTCCAGCGTATCAATGACCGGATTGGTGTTGGCCATGCAAACCACCGTGCCGTACCCTCCGGCAACGGCAGCCAGAGAAGCGGATTCCAAGGTCTCCTTTTCGGGGAAGCCGGGGTCCCGGAAATGGGCGTGGAGGTCTACCAAGGCAGGCATGAGGGTGAGTACCTGCCCCGGCCTCATCGTGCTGCCATCAAGGATCCGGGCCACCGAATCACCGTGCGCTTTAAGCCCTGCGGTCCCCCGGTTTTCCGCATCCGCAACGGTATCCGTGGCAATCACCGCTCTGATGATACCGCCCTCAATGACCACCGCTCCATAGATGTCCGTGGTTTCGTCAATGATACGCATATTTTGTAGTATCGTTTTCATCAAAAGCCCTACCCAATAAATCTCATCGTTTATAATATATCATTATTCATACATCATTATTCCATGAATTCCGATATAGTAAAGTATGTACCGTTTCTTTTTGTTTGGCGCCGTCATACTCGCCGTATCCTTCCCGCTTACTGCCCAGGAGGTGCTCCGGGGAGAGGTACGGATTGACTTGGAACCGGTGTACAGTGATGGGGATATACCCTATCCGCACCCACCGGACCATCAATCTGTACGGGGGATGGCCCTGAAAGAGGCGGCCATGTTTTTTTCAGCCATGATTTACGGTTGGTCCTTTGATTACGATATAGGCGAACGGTCCAGGGGCATTGCCGAAATCTTTGAATTATCACCCCTGGGCACCATCCCCTTCGGGGATCCCGGGCTTTTCGCCACCGATGCCCAGGTTCGGGATATGCGCCTGTACCTCTGGACCGACTATCACTTGAATGCGGAACAGAAACGCCGTATGGGGATGTGGAAATCCGGTACGGTGCGGACCGCCCAGGCCATAGGGCATGGGTCCTTGGGGGGGCCGGTAGAAGCAACGGGGTGGATCACGATTAAAAAAGCGGCCCTGGAAGACGCCGCCCGGACAGCGGTCAGGGCCATGCTCCGGGGGAGCGAACGAAACCGGCCCAAGGAGGCCCGGGGCTACATCAGTTTGGCGGCTTTTCCCAATTATTGGGTGGAAGCAGGGCAATGGGCAACCTCGGCCCGGTTCAGGGTAGAAATGACGGAAATCGTTCCCTTTGCGGCGTATTAGGATTAGAAGTTCTCGAACAAGATTCCCTTGACCCGGTTTATTGCAGCGATCTGGTTCTTGGTAGGTGGTCTCCCAGGCTGGAGGGTATTGAGCATATTTTGAATCCCGTATCTAAGGGTGTTTTTCGTAATGCTGACCAATACCAGAAAATCATAGACCTCCCGGTCAACCGTAACCCCGTCTTCCGCCTGATACTGTTTGAGAAGCCAGAAATCGGCTTCTTTAGCCGCTCCGTCATACACGGTATCGGACGCAGCCTTCACCGCAGCCTCAAAGAAGCTGCCGTATTCATCATCGGGGTATAATAATAGTGCGGCATCGGTCAGACGGGTCTGGAGCCGGGAAGCAACCAACTGGGCAAAATCATGGGTAACCATAAATCCCGCTGTCCATTGGCTGAGGGCATTAAAATTGGCTCCCGTATTCTTAGCAACGAAGACGTATTTATTTTGATATTCCTGCAAACTTTCTATTCCGGGGATACCTTCACGTTCATAATGGCCTACCCATTCGGGAATTTCCTCCCCCGATGCCTTGGTCTTGTAATCTATGGTGAGGGCTAATTGGTTCTGTTTAACCGGTGGAGCTGGTATGGGGAGAATGAACGATTCTTTTGGTCCGCCAATACAGGCGGTGAGCAGTACTATGCCGGTGATTCCAATACATACCAGGTTTTTACGCATGGTGGTTATATCATAGCAGTTCTTCAGGAGATGGTGGCGGGGTTTCAAGCGTAACGGGCGCTTCAGGAAGGAGCGTTTCCTCATGATCAGGTGTTTCTGTATCATCTTCCGGTTCTTGCAGGATAGGCCCTTTGGTAAAAGCAACGGCCAATTCATTAAAAATTACCACTCCCCGCGGGTTATTACCGGTATTTTCCTCCCCAAACTGGAAGGTCCCGGTTCCGTTGAGGGGTGTAGAAAGGATGAGGGTCTTTGCCGCCGTTTCCGTTGCAATATCTTCAAAGCGTACATTGGCAGTAAAACGATTTCCACTTATGTTGAACTGAACCAGCAGGGTAATAAAATCCTCTGCTTGAAGCGCTGCTGAACGGATGAAGTCTTCGTAGACTTCACCATCCGCGATTACCGTTAAGACCAGCCTTCCCTGGGTAAGGGATACCTTCAAATTTACCATCCCTTTTACCATGCCTTTTACCACCTCTGAAGGATTCGTTTCAGCATTAAACAGGGCTTTAAAAATGGTTCCATCCGCAATGACTCCCACATGGAATAGCAATTGTCCTGACCCCTGTTCATCTTTATTCAGGGTAAAAGGATCGCCCGGAAGCAGGTACACCGCTTCAGGCCCGACAGAAAGCCCGTACATACCGGCATGGGGTAGCCAGAGCGGAGGTTTGTTCTGTTTGGAAAGCAGCATTCTTCCCGTGTTCCCGGGGGCCTCTGAATCCTGGAGGGTACCATGAAACTGATACCAGTAAATATAGTGATCCGTTTTAGAAAAATAACCTCTCCGTTCACTCTTTGATGATATGGGGAGGGATAATTCCTTTACCATGCCTTTAATACCCGAGACCGGTCGAAACGGAAATAACTCCGCCCGTATGGCCTGGAAGCCGGTACGTTCTGGCGCTTTCCAGATAAGATGATCAGCCCCTTCAGCCAATCTCCCTTCCCCGATACGTTTCCTCCCGCTGTACCAGACCACGTATGGATCAAGCCGCTTATCTGAAATCATCTGGGCTTCGAGCATGATATTAATTCCCGTAGGTATCAGATGAGAATCGGTGGAAAAACCGGGAAGATACCTTTGAATGTCATCGAAGATGAATTCGGCGTTCCCCAGAAAGTAGAGAGGTTTTTCAATTTTATACAGTACCTCTCGTTCCCCCAGAACTTGAAAAACCATGAAATATTGACCAATTTCAAGGGTATCAGCCAGGGTAAAAGCAGGAAGCTCCCGATCCAAGCGGGTAACCGGTATCACCCGGACATTCACGAAATATTCAGTTTGATTTCTTTTTGGTTCGATTGGTTTTTCTTCGGTTATCTTTTCTTCTGCTATTGCTTCTTCAGGTATCTTTTCTTCAGTTAATTCCGCTACCGTTGATGTTTCTTGTGTACCTTCATCAACCGGTTGTTCCTCGGTTACTGTTTCACCAGGACTTTGTTCGATACCGATCTCTGCTCCTGCATCGAATTCTGCTTCCGTGCTTTCTTCTACCACAGCTATTTCTTCAGTTATTTCTTCGGTTATTTCATTGATCCCTTGATCGTCCACTACTTCATTGATTATTGCTGCATCGGACACGACTTCGCCGGTATTTTCCACTTCCGCTGCTTCGATGATTGGTTCAGGTACTTCGATTATCGGTTCAGGTGCGCCTCCCCCCTCTGCATCGGTGAAGTTTGTTTCAGTGGTTGTCGTATTCACCCGGTCGAGGATGTATTGTATTTTTTCACCGGCCAATATTCCTGATGGGGTCTGTAAGAAAACGGTCAGCCCCCGTATATCAGGGTCATCGGCAACAGAATCAGCAAAATAAGGACGGATATTATCATTTTTTTTGATGATTGAGTATTCATCCAGAGAATATTTATTATTAATGTATGCACTTACATGATAAGTCCCAGTAGATGGAAAAACCAAATCCATCTGCCCACAAGCAACGAGGACACCTATAAAACAAAAAAACGCTAATACTCTGATCAGCTTTTGTACAAACATACCAACCAACGTATATTATACCATAATATATTTATTATAGCACATTATCGATATAATTTCCATGTTTTTTGCTCTTTTGTTAGGGCAACGGCATTTACTTTTCACAACTCAAAAATTGTCAAAATTTAGGACTTTTTAACCGCAAAGTCAAGGAAGGAATATTCCTTCAAAATCAAAGTAAATGCCGTTACCCTGAGAATCAGTTGCTGACCTTTGCCTGCATTTCCGCGATGCTCGACCCTACCACGACCCCAGGCAGCGCAACCGGCGATCCGATTTGGGCTAAAAAGGTTCCCTGTACATCCCCGACTTTATAGGTGGTAAAACCAACCCGGTACAATCCTCTTACCAATGCTTTCAAGGGATTGCTCGGCTCACTGACGATTCTCATCAGCGAGTTGTACTGGCGTCCGGCGGGATTTTTGGGCATTTCACTCGAATCGTCATTAGAGTCATACCGGGTCCATTGGGCGCTTGCAGCCTTATCAAAATCCCCAGGCTCCGACACACCATCTGCCCGCTCCAGGGATATCCAGGTGTCAAAATAGTGTTCCGTGTCCGCTTTCCCTTCTTCCCACAGCGGCGATACAAAGTCCCCTTCTTTTGGCTCTGCACCCTTAGGCGCCGGAGAAATCATGCGGACCCCCAGTTCAGGGGCGACCGCAGGAACCCAAATGTATATAAAATACATATTGTGCCCATCTTCTACCGCGTCCGGCGGTACCCCCGGTTTGGCGTAACCATAGTAGCTCGTTACCGACGTGTAGGGAATCCGAATACTTTTTCCCGCGGCACGCTTTGCTCCCATTTCCGCTCCAAATGAAGGTAAGCCACCTGATGAGGCACAACCCGCAACCATCATTGCTGCTATCGCAGCACTTGCCATGAATATGACCTGTCTTTTCATTCTTATTCCTCCTATAGAATAAAAATTTTATTTTTACACACATACTTGTGTAAATTTGCTATACGACTTTTTGGTTGTGCAAACCAAAAAACCATCACCGTTCCCGCCGCCATGCAACAAGAAACCGCCATGTTTTACTACAGTAATCAAGAGCAGTGTTATAAGAAAATACTGATGAATTATCAGTACAACATGGGGGGGGGGGGGGGGGGGGGG
>JAITNP010000208.1 GCA_031290455.1 Treponema sp.
ATTGTCTTGAGCCGGCGCAGGGGCTTGTCGCCGTGGCGGCCTTTAAGACATTCGTCTACCGGATCGGCAATGACATCAAGCGCTTCCATAGCAAAAGCGCCGAGTAGTATTTCGTCTGCGGTGGGGATGACCTGGGCTGAAAGGATAAATCTGCGATTTTCCCAGCGGATTTCCACTGGTCCGGCCATGGCATATTCCGCAGTCGTGCCGTCCGCCAGCGTGGAAAATTCGGAACCTTCCAATTCCAAACCCAGAGTGGCGCGGGTTTTTTCGTTAATAACCAAATTCCACGCGCCCGTATCAACGTAGGCATCAAGCGTAACCGTGCGGACATCGGACTGGGGAACAATCCCATGTTTTGCATTGATATGGTCCCATACATTGGTCAAGGTGATCGTTTCATTAAAGGTGCTCATCTTTTCTCCTTACCCCAGTATACCACCCCTCCCCCAAACCATCAACCCTATGCGTTTGGCTCCTTACCTTAGTCAAAATCCGTGTCTTCTTCCAGGCGGCCTTTTATGTAGTGGAGTTCGGCTTCGATTTGGGCGGCGCGCAGGGTGGGCAGGATTTCCTGGGGGGCCGCGGCGGTGCCGTAATAGCAGAAGCTGCCGCCGCTTCGGACGGCGATTCCCGTGTCCTCCCCGGCATCGAAAAGGCGGTGCGTACCGTCCTTGCCGCGTAGCCACGTGTACTCCGCGGTGAACGCCTTGAGCGCCTGGGGTCCCTCGAACAGGAGCGTACCAATATGCAACATGATATGGCCGATTATGGCATCCAGATCAAGCCAGGGCGCCGTATACCAGATCTGACCGTCATAGTATATTTGGCATTGCGTACTTTCGCTCTGCTCTTGCGCGGCGTTGCCGCTACATTCGATGATAAAGCCCGTATCAACTTCGGTTTCCTCGTTACCGTTTTCCCACAAAAAGAGCGCGTAACGGTTCAGACCGGTTGCTTTGAAATGCGGATTGATTGAGGAGGGATCATATTCTTCTCCGTCATCTTCGGCCTCTTCTTCCGCCAGTTTTTCCTGGGCACGATCATACCAGCGGTCAAAGCGTTTGATCTCCGTGTCAAGCGCCGCTTCTTCCGAGGTATACGCCCGCTTCTTTTGCTCATAAGGGCCGCCTTCGGCATACCACACGAGAGCGCTGACGATGCGGCCGCCTGAGTCCAGCTTCACCGGTTCGTCCCCTGTCTGTACCGAATAAATCCGCAGATCCGTGGGCTCCTCGTTAATATACAAGGCATGAGTGCCGTCCGCATTATGCCGGAATTGAATAAGATGGTTCACCGAATCTCTCATAACAATAACTCCTGGGGACCTCCTGAGAGGCCGGGTGTGGATTTAAACTCGGGTTTTAACGAAGACCTCAACACATCATGAAACACCGTTTCCATGCGGTCTTCGAGAAAGTCCAGTGGATAGTTCCCCTTATATGGCTATCTTGCTCATTCCCGCGGCGGCGCTGCTATGCAAACGGGCGGAATAGGACTTGACAGGTTTTGATTTTGGCAGTATATTATAATAATTAATTGGGGAAGCAGGGTGCAATTCCCTCGCAAGTGCGTTACCGTTACAGCCGGGTTACCAATTGGAAGTAAACGTTGTTTATTTCCGGCACATATACCTTTGCGCATACCAGAGGAGTTGCTTATGAGCAAAGAATTTCGGAAAACTGCGGCATTTTTATTGCTTGCTGCGGTCGTAATCACCACCATGACATTATGTGTTAGTACCAATGTGGTGAAGGGTAAACCGGTTATCCTGGCGGTGAGTTTTGGCACCAGTTTTAATGATTCCCGGGAAAAAACAATCGGGGCCATTGAAAAAGCTCTTGCCGGGGCTTATCCTCAGTATGAGGTGCGGCGTGCGTTTACCAGCCAAATCATTATCGACCGAATTAACCAGCGGGACGGCGAAAAAATCGATAATGTCCAGGAGGCGATGACTCGTCTTAAAAAAGACGGCGTCCAAAGCGTTGTTGTTCAGCCCACGCACATCATGGAGGGCTTTGAATACGATGATTTAATAAAAGAAATTAAACCCTTCGAGGGTGACTTTAAAGAAATAAAATACGGATTACCGCTGCTTAATTCCGATAAAGACTTTAACGATGTTATTGATATTATTACCGCATCAACCAATCAGTATGCCGATAATGATACCACTATTGTTTTTATGGGACACGGTACCGAGCACCCTGCAAACAAAGCATATTCAAAACTTGATGAAATGCTTAAAGCGCGGGGTTTCTCCCATTATTATATCGGCACGGTTGAGGCAACGCCCTCGCTGGATGATATAATCACCGTGCTTGGTGACGCGCCGGTAACCCGTATTGTGCTTGAACCGCTGATGATTGTCGCGGGGGATCATGCGAATAACGATATGGCGGGCAGCGAAGATGATTCGTGGAAGAGCATTCTCGAATCAAAAGGATATGAGGTCATTACCATCCTGAAGGGGCTTGGTGAGGAACCAGGCATTCAACAAATGTTTATCCGCCACGCCGGCGATGCCATGAAATAATACGAGGGGAGGGACATGGAATTGATACTAAGCGCAAAGGTAAAAAATAAACTAAAGTCTCTTCGCCGGCCCTCCCCTTCGTTCCGCTTATTTACGGTTGTATGTATCGTCTTGTTATTGTTAAGCGCGTGTAAGCGCCCCCAGGACGCCCTGGGGAATGGCCAATCCCGGGCGTTCACCTTCACCGATGATGATGATAACATAGTGAAGCTAAACGAACCATACCGCCGTATCATCAGTCTATACTCGGTGCACACTGAAAATCTCTTCGCCATAGGAGCGGGAGCATATCTCATCGGCGTTCAATCCTCTGCCGCGTACCCGCCGGAAGCGGATTTACTGCCTAAGTATACCTATTCAGGAGACCCCGAGCATGTTATCGCTGCAAATCCTGATCTTGTGCTGATACGTCCTTTTATAAGGCGTCAAAATCCCGGTTATATCAATGAACTTGAAATGGCGGGAATCGCCGTCGTATCCCTCTATCCTGAACAGTTTGATGATTTTGATGCATATATACGGCGTTTAGCGGCCCTGAGTGGCAGGGAAGCGGAAGCAGAAGAAAAACTGTCTGCTTTTCATAACAAACTTGCGAGCATCTCTGCCCAGGCATCGAATATCGAACATAAACGAACCGTATTTTTTGAATCGACAGAGCATGAACTGCGGACTGTCGCGGCAGAATCATTGCCGGCAAAAGCAATAGAATTCGCCGGGGGAATCAACATAGCCGCAGGCGCAAAAGCGCTGAGACCCGGCAGTTCCATAGCCCCTTTCGGCGTCGAAAAAATTTTAGAACATGCTGATGAAATTGATGTCTACATCGTTCAACAGGGCGCGATGAATCAGACGAAAAACATTGCCGAATTCAGCGCTCGTCCTGGTTTCGGCGCGCTTAAAGCCCTCCGGGAAGGGCATGTTTTCTTTATAGATGAAAAAATAATCTCTTCTCCCACGTTTCGTTACCTTGATGGCCTCCGTGAAATGGCGCAGATTCTCCTTCCGTAAAGAGGGATAGTTCTGCTTTCCCGTTGCTTGATTTTTCTCAGGAAACATGCCATAGTTAGTCTATGGAACAGATCACTAATCAGTTTAATCAGCACATGGTTATCGAAGGGCTTGCAAGATACATCAATACGGCTTCGTTCAGCCGCATCCAGGCGCTTTTGGATGCAGTTCCCAATCTGCGGTATGAAGTTATCGATGAGCGTTTCTATATCATGCCCTCCCCTAATCCGCGGCACCAAAACGTGTTTGGCCAGCTTTATATACAACTCGATCACCACGTAGCACCCTATAATTGCAAGACATTTCTAACTCTGGATATCCGACTCTTCCCCAATCAGCCTCATGATTACGTGTGCCCGGATATCCTGGTCATCTGTAACCAGGATATGCTTAGGCACTATCTTGAGGACGATACCAAGCCCCTGGAGGGGGTACCTGGGTTTATCATCGAGATTCTGTCGCCGTCTAATACCCAACATGATTTAATCACCAAACGGGATCTGTATCTTAAAGCCCAAGTCCCTGAATACTGGGTTATCGATATCCTGTCAGAGTTGCCGGTATTGCACCGGTTCATATTAGCTCCAGGGGTATACCAGGAAACAATCCTGGAGGCCAAGGACGTGATTCCCGTGGAGACAATTCCCGGCTGCGCCATCGACTTTGAGAAAGTATTTCAATAGCCTGGCGTCCACCGGGGAATACTTGCAAACCGCCGCGGGGTTTCTCAGGGCCGGTACGGAGAACGGCTGGGAGCGCCCTAGAAACTGGTGTTGCCTGGTACCTTTTAACTAACTTTTTTGTTAAATTTTTTACGAAACCGCTTGACACGCTTTTGTAGATTTGGTAGTATAAGACAAATTGAGCGAATGGCTCAAAGTACTTACCGTTAGTAGGGTATATATTAGGTGATATACGTGTTGCATATATAATGTTATGCGAATTTTTTGTCTCAAATTTGTCGTCGCAGGTGTCATTTGTGGTGCTTAAAATTTTTTGGATAAAGGCTTGACTAAGGAACACCTGGTTCCTAAAGAACTAACCGCCAAGCAAGCGTCAATCATCTATGCGGATGAGGCCGATGTCCTTAATGTGGCGCTTTTCGGCATGACTGCCGCCGAGTGGCGCAAGGCTAATCCGGGCTTTAAAGGTAATATCCGGGACCATGCAAACATCAATGAGCTTATCTGTCTTTCCAATATGGAAAATATTAACGCCGTACTTATAAATGAGAATATACCGCAAAAAGAGCGCCTGTTAAAACTTAACGCGATAGCCATTCAGCAAATGCAGATATTATAGAATGTTGAAGGGAGAAAGCTCTTAAAATAAAACCCCTGCGGTGTTAATACTCCTTTGTCAATTTGTGTAAT
>JAITNP010000002.1 GCA_031290455.1 Treponema sp.
CGCCCTTGACTTTCAACACCGGAACACAGCTCAAAATTCCCTGTTCATCCCGGCGTATCAACACCGGTACCCCGTAGAGGGTGGCGACCAGGTCCGCGGTGAGGACCTCCGCAGGGGGACCTGCGGCGATAACCCGGCTCTGATGCAGGGCCAGTATCCGGTCGGTGAACAAAAAGGCATGGTCAGGATTGTGGGTGCTGAGAATGATGCTGTACCCGTCCCGGCTCAGGTCTTTAACCTGAAAGAGTACCCGGAGCTGGTTGCCGTAATCAAGGTTGGCGGTGGGTTCATCCATGATGAGGAGCCGCGCCTGTTGTGCCAGGGCACGGGCAATCAGGACCAACTGCTGTTCCCCTCCGCTTAACTGCCGGAATCCCCGGAGGCGCAGATGCGCTATGCCCAGCCGTTCCAGGGCCTCCTCCGCGTGCTGCCGCTGCCGCGCCCCCGGCACAGACCATTCCCTTCCCTGGGCAGCGGTTCCCATCAACACCATGTCCAGGGCCGAATAATTAAAGGATGGATAATGGGTTTGGGGTACATAGGCAATGCGCCGTGCCAGGGCAGCAGGGCCTATGGTTTCGATAGGTTCACCGTCCAGTACGACGGTTCCTTCATGGTTCCGTTCCAGGCCCAGGATACAGCGGAAGAGGGTACTCTTACCCGCCCCGTTAGGTCCCAGCACCCCCAGGAGTTCCCCTTGCCCCAGGGTGAGGTCCACATCCTTAAGCACCCTATGATCCCCGTAGGCAAAACTGAGACCACACACTGATAGCGTGAGGAGTTTTGCGGGGTGCGAACCCTTTCCCTCCTGCTCGCCTTGTGGCTTCCCTGCATGACCCATTCCCAACTGCTCCCTCACCACAGTTCTCCTTTGCGGGTGATGAGCCACAGAAAAAAGGGAGCGCCCACCAGGGAGGTGAGGATCCCCAGGGGGATCTCGGTGGCAAAGAGGTTGCGGCTTATGTCGTCGATGACCAGGAGGAAGAGGGCGCCGAAGAGCATGGACGTGGGCATGAGCTGTCCGTAATCGTTGCCCACGAGGCGCCGGGTCAGATGGGGGATCACCAGGCCGGCCCAGCCGATGATGCCGCTCACCGAAACCGCGGCAGCGGTGATTAGGGTGGAGCTGACAATGACTAGGGCGCGGGTCCGCTTGACGTTCACCCCCATGGATTGGGCTTCATCCTCGTTCAGGGTGAGGAGGTTGATCCGCCAGCGGAAGATGAACAGGGGCGCAAACCCCAGGACCATGGGAAAGACCACAAAGGAAACATCGGCGGGCTTGGTTTTTGCCAGGGAACCCATGAGCCAGTAGACGATTTCAGGGAGCACATTGTTGGGGTCTGCCGCAAGTTTCATGAACGACATACCTGCGTTACAGATAGACGAAACCATCAAGCCTGCGAGGATAAGCCCCACGATCTTCCTGCCCCGGGTCCGTTCCCCGATGAACATCACCAGGGTAATGGTGATGAGGCTGGCGAAAAAGGCAAAGAGGGTGATCATGGGCGCGGAAAGCCGCAGGAGAATGGCCAGGGTTGCGCCGGTGGCAGCCCCGCTGGAGGAGCCTAAAATATCCGGCGCAGCCAGGGGGTTCTGAAACACCCCCTGATAAGCGGCCCCCGCCGCGGCCAGGGATGCTCCCACCAGGCATGCCAGGATGATCCGGGGCATCCGCACGTTGAAGAAAATCGCCTCCATGCGCTCTGTCTCAAAGGACACCCCAACCAGGCGGGCGAGCAGGGCCTGGATGGGAATGGGATACCGTCCCATGGACAGGGATACCACGACAGCCGTCCCCAGGAGTATGCTCAACAGAGCCGCGATGCCGAGAAAACCACGGGAAGGGGGGCGTAAGGAGGCCATCACCTTATAAAGCCGGGCCGCCGGGCTTGAGGCTGTTCGCGGTCAGCTTATCGAAGCGCTCTCGGGAAAGCTCGTAGGCGTAGAACAGACGGTAGTAGGCTGCTGTCTCGGTGTATAGGTCATAATCAGCGTATTCAGGGTAGAGGATCTTCTCCAGCCACAGGATCCCCAGGTAGCGGTTGATGGAGGGGGGCATCCCCATCCAGTTGTAAGGCCCCAGGGGAACCTCATAGTAGGCGCCGTCATGGATGGCCTGCAGTTGTTGCCAGGTAGGATCCGAAGCGGCGGTGGCATACACGCTGTCGGGACCGAATAAGATCACCTCCGGGTCCCAGAGGAGCAGCTGCTCCAGATCCGTTTCATTGCCGCTGCCCCGGGAGGCAGGATTGGTCACCACCGCCTTGTTTTCGGTCATCTGGTCCAAAATCTCCGCGTGAAAGGAGGTCGCGGGAAGCACGTTCAGCCCGGTCTTGCCCATGCAATAGAGGACAGACTTCTTGTTATTCCCCACCTGGGCCACGAGGTTCTTTTCTGCGGCGAGGATCTTTTCGCAAAAAACCGCAAGGGCTTCACCCTGCTCCTCACGTCCCAGGACCTTGCCCAGGGTGCGGAAGGCTTCGGGGGTCGATTCCAGGGTGGCGGTGATGTGGATCGTGGGAATCGCGATGGACGCCGAGATATTGTCCATGTCCTGGGCAATGCTGGCCTTTGGCTCCCCAATGTCGATGACCACATCCGGCCCGATTTTGGCAATTTCTTCAGGATTCAGATTTGCCTGTCCGTAAAACTGTCCCACCACCGGAAGGGTCTTCATGTAATCGGGAATGAATTCCGCTTCATCCTGGGAATAGTTGCCTGAGACCGCGCAGAGCATATCCGGAGCTATGGCCAGAAGGAACATCTGGGCAAGGCTCCCCGAAGGGGCAATCCGGGTGATCTTCGCGGGAAGCGCCACGGTCCTGCCCGCCGAATCGGTGAACTGGACCTTCGGGGCCTTTGAACCGGAACCCGTATCAGCGCGGGCACCCCGTGCATAGACCATCCCGGGGAGCACGAAGAGCAGGGCGCAGAGCAGCGCCGGAGCGTACTTTTTCACGCCCCCCTTAACAAAAGAAAACAAAAACATACTACCTCCAAAAAAACACAATATAAAATAATGACAACGCATTATTATCGCAACTTAAACGTAATGGGCACCGCTATCCTGGCCCGTACCGGCGGGGGCCTGAACGGAGCAGCCGCATAGATGGCGTCTATGGCAGCCTTATCAAGGAGTTCATGCCCGCTGCTCACCCGCACCCTGATGTCGCTTACCGTGCCGTCTGCGTGGATGGTGAAGAGCAGCTCGGCATTACCCTGCACACCGGTCCGTTTCGCCTGGGGCGGGTACAG
This sequence comes from Treponema sp., assembly GCA_031290455.1. GTDB lineage: Bacteria > Spirochaetota > Spirochaetia > Treponematales > Breznakiellaceae > JAITNP01. The sequence continues at coordinate 3,259 of JAITNP010000002.1, forward strand.
CAGCTTATCCCTAATGCGACGCTGGATATAGTTGAAGTTCTTTTGTATATACGCGGTGGTAAGGGCGGCGTTCTGCGCCCCCTCTGCGGCTTCGGCATCACCGGAAGCCCGGTTTACCGAAGCCCCCTGCTGCAGCCCGGATTCAGGTACGCTTAACTCCGGGGTTTCCGCAATTTCCTCGGTTTCCACCATGATTGCCGCGATAGGTTCCGTGGTCTGCTGCGGTATCACCGGGGGCTTTTTCGGCTGCGGCGGAGCCACCGGCGGCGGAACCGCAGGCGGTTCTTCCGGCAGACTCAATTCCGAGATGTCGAGCAGCTTCATCACCTTTGGGCCTGTCTCAGGAAGTATTACCCTGGTTTTCATGTTAAAAACCGTGAAAAAGAGGAGAAACCCATGAAAACCTGCGGCAAGCAAGAAAATCGCAAGCCGCATCCTGCTGATGCTACGCATTATTATGTGTCGTATTGTATATAAGTGCAAATCGTTTGTCAATGATTTTTCTGTATCTCATAGGAAGTATCAAAGATGTTATCCACCTGACGAATTATATATCAAGGCCATACGAGAAATATTCATAAAAATTAAGGCCACAGATTCCCCGATTTTCAGTTGACCCCTTTATGTTTTTTGGCTATGCTTCACCTATTCTAATGATAAGGAGCGCACAATATGGCTACAGTTATTCTTGAATTGTCCGATTTTCTGGTAGCTCAGGCAAAAGAGCGAGGGCTTTTATCCTCCAAACTATATGAATATTTTATACGGAAAGGTCTCCTCCATACCGATGTATATCCCCCTGACTTTCCTTTTGAGCTGAGAGGGATAGTTTCACCAAAATTGTACGGCAAAGGCCAAATTCTTGGCGACATTATAGGTCCCTTCTATGAAGAGTGGGGTATGAAACCACCGGAAGATGTTCAGGTAAGTGTTCTGGGAGAGGAAGGCGCCAAGTGATTGTCCTGGATACCCATTTGTATGGATATATCTGGCGTGGGACCACATTCCCAAAAAGATAAAAGCCGCAATGGCACGGCATTTACTTTGCAAGTGTATTTTTATGATAAAGAAGATGTATAGGTCAAAAATACTTAATTTTCTGATAATTTTTTTTTAGAAGATGATAAACTTGTTGACAAACTAATACAGAAAGACATATCATACTTTAAGCCTTATTGTATTGAAGCTTGTAAAAAATGCCGAAAAGTAAAAATAGGTATTTTGTTGTCAGTTTTGGTACGGTTTGATTCTTGTCTTTCATTGGGAAAGATGGTATTTTCAAACAAAGAGTTTAATAGAGGGGGTGTGGAATTGAAGACTAAAGATATATATGCTTATAGAGAGCAAATAGCGCTTTCTCCGTGTTTGGGTTTTGCCGGTGGTAGTAAGTATATACATGCCCCCCCCCTAAACAAAGGCGTAATTTTATATGTTATTGGTTGCGGTGCGGTTTGGTAAAAATTATTATATTCTCTAGGTGGCTACCTTCACGGAAGGTTAGTCTTTTTTTTGTGAAGTGTTTTCAAAATAATTTGGTTATTGGGATATGCAATTATAGGCAATGCCTGTAAAAATAAAAAAATGAGGGCAAGTTAATGGTTAGTAATGTCTTTTTAAGGAAAAAATTATGAAATTAAAAACAAGATTGACTTTGGTGGTTAGTTCATTAGTAGCCGTATTTGTCGTAACCGTAGCAGTCATCTTATTGACTACCGCCAGAAACTTGCAAATAGAATCGGCTGCTGAGAATATGAAAAATTTGACAGGTCTGTATGCTGTAACTTTGCAGGACCAGTATAACGGCTACTTCAGCACAGCCAAAACGACTGCCGAGATCATGAATTCCTATGAGGAAGTACTGGCTGAGGAACGGCGCGACCGCTATGATTCTGTTTTACTCAGCAT
>JAITNP010000047.1 GCA_031290455.1 Treponema sp.
ACACCATGCTTGAAAGCCGCCAGGTTAAACTCATAATTGGTGAACATACATCGTCCTTACGTTTCATGTATACCCCTTTTCCTGCGTTTTGTGAAGATGGACTGCAATTGAAGGAATCATCAATGGTGTGAAACTGAAAGGCCAGCAGATTCAGCAGAAAATGAGGAGTGAAATACACTCCCAAACAACAACCCTCCTCTCTCCTCTCTCCTAACTGCTCCTAGGGGTGCACCAAGCGGAAACCAATGCCGTAGTCCCGAAGGGACGGGGTGATGTTAAACCGATAGACGGAACGCAGGCCCCTGCCGCCGTTGCTCCATGACCCGCCGCGAAACACGCGGTCGGCGCCAGAGGCTGCTCCCAACGGGTCAGTCTGCGCTCCGCTCCCATAATCGCCATACCTATTCCCAGCACCACTCCCACTCCGGTTCCGGCGGTTCGGCGAAGCTTTCAAAATGCAGCACCCCGGCAGAGAGGAAGGCGCCGATGTGGAAGACAGCCGAGACGCAGAGGGTGATCGGTAAGAGCCTGTTTTTCCGCTTCATGGATATTTTAGGGTCAGGGTCAGGGTAAAACTGCGCCCCGGCATGGGGGAGTATTGCCGTATCTCATAGTAGGCGTCAAAGATGTTTTCGATACTCGCAGAAACCGCTACAAATCTGCCAATATCGGCGTTTACCTTAAGGTTGGCAAGGAAATAGCCCTCCAGTTCCAACTTCCCCTCGGTATCCGCATACCGGGAGCTAATATACTCAATGCGGGGGATGATTGAAATCATAGCGAAGGGCTTAATCACCATATACCCGTTCATGGTAAATTGGGGATAATACGAAAGAACCTTCACGCCGCTCTGGCTGTGATTCAAAGTATATTTATTGAAGGAAAAGGCCAATCCCAGGGAAAGCCAATCCTGTAGGTTGATCTCCGGGCTCAGTTCAAAACCCCAAAAATCGGTTTTGTCCAGGTTCCGGGCGTAATCAACTGAGGCGCTGGGATAGTGGGGGTTCGGCATCTCCACGTTTACGATTTTGCCGGTTACGATGCTGTAGTACAGAGCGGTGTCCAGGCTGAGGGCGGAAACGAAGCCGCCGGAAAACTCCAGGCCCATCCGGTAGCCCAGTTCAAAGTGATTCGCTATCTCCGGCCCCAGGTTGGGATTGGGCAGGGTTGAACCGAAGCGGGTTGAATAGCGCTGGGACATATTGGGAAAATGATTTTTTCGGGAGTATGTCAGTCGTAGTTCATGCTCCGGGGTTATTGCATAGAAAACACCGGCCTGCCAGGTATAGAGGAGCATGTTCCTGGTTTTTACGATAAAGTAATCAGCCTCCAGGAGTTTGAGGTATTCATTTTCCCGGTTCCAGTATTCATTGGGGATGAGGGTGTCAAAACCGAAACCGGCCTTTAGGGTAAGGGGCGCCCAGGGGTTTGTCGAATATTCGGCCCCCGCCGACCAGGTATCTTCGTTGACGTGCATTTCTTCCGTTAAATCATCGTCATTGACGATGCTCCCCCGCAGGCCCAGGTGATTCTCTTTCTTGTAGGTGATCGCCGCCTGAACCTGGTTCCAACTGTTTATCTCCCAGCCTCCTTTGAGGCGACCGCCCAGGGAATATTCATCGTAATCCGAGTGGGGGGCGTGGATGCCCAGATCGAAGGCTTTCATAGTGTAATACTCATCCAGACGGTTATCGTACTTGTCAAAGTAAAAAAGGGCCTCGGCGGAAAAAGGACCGGTCCGCCAGTTTCCGTTTAGAGAGGCGCTCCAGCGTTTCCAGGTGGGCCAGTCCCAGATCGCGTATTCCCGTGTTACCGTATCCGGGGGGGATATACCTTTATCCGCATCCTGATACACATAGGTAAGCCAGATATCGAGGTCCGGGAGGGGGGTGGTTCCCGCGATAAGGGTGAGTTTAAGATCCTTGGAATCCGACCAGAGCCGGTCTCCCGGCTGCTGGGGGTTATAAGGGGTGGCCTCGAAACTTTCGGGAAGGCGGAAATGATCCACGTCACGGTACTGGAGCACCGCTTTGGCGTAGAAATACTCCAGTTTGGTTCCCAGGTTGAGCACATGGGCGGAATCGGCGTAATGCCCGATGCCGTCCAGGGTGAAGGCGGTTTTCAGGGAAGCCTCAAAAGGTTTCGTGGGCTTGGCGGTACGCAGGAGGATCGCCCCTCCCAGGGCGTTTGCCCCCAGGAGTTCGGAACTGTAGCCCTTTTCTATTTCGATGCTCTCCAGGTCCCCCGAAAGAATCCGGGCGCTGTCCCCCTCGCCCCGGTAGGGATTTGCCAGGGGGATGCCGTCTACAAAAACAGGCACACTGTCGGCGCCGAAACCCCGGACCGAAAAGTTAGAATCGTTGCGCCTGCCGCCCCCGGAGAGGATCACCCCAGGAGTGTAGCGTACCGCCTCCCAAAGATCCTTCGCGCCGTCCCGTTCCATTTCCTCCCGTGTGATCAGCTCCGGGGTATCCCGTTCCGCGCTTACTTCCGCTTCGGGAAGGCGGTACACCTCAGTATCCGTTGTGAGGGGGTCATCTTCGCCGGAGGCTACTGCGGCTTCCCCGGTATTAACTCCTTCGGCGTCCGCCTCGGCGGACGCTGCCGCAACGCCCTCCTCCTGGGCCCCCGCAAAACCGGGAGCCAGGGCAAGAAAAGCAAGGATGAAGGCAAACAGCGGGAGATAGCGCTTCATTGTTTTTACTCTTTTGGCGCCGGGCCCAAACCGCTGGGTACCCACGGAGCGGGAAGGGGAACTCCGCCCTCAACCTTGATGCGGCCATCGAGAGCGGGGGTAACCGTTCCCTGATCGTAGATGTACTCCGCCACGCCATGCCAGAATAGCGTATTGAGCACCCGCTTGTTTTCTCCATCAGTATATAACCGGAAAAAGTAATCTCCGGCGGCACAATAATCGGTGGTACAGATACGGTAATACTGTTCATCATTAATCGGTACGCCATTGATTGTTAGGTCTTTAATGAACCCGTGGTAATAAGGTTCCCTCTCTACAGAGCTTAGTTCCGTTGTTCCCTCAGGGACATCGTAATACTGAAGGGTATACCGCACCTCTTTTGATACTATGCCGAAGTAACCAGTATTGTGAGGACCGCCTCTGCCGGTATGCACCACCCCGGCCACATCCCCTTCGCCTTCGACCCTACCGGCCTCATCTTCAAAAAACAGTTTCAGCTTATCCCCCTTCATGGTCAGGAGCATAAATTTGTCCACACCCCGACTGTCCGGCTGGGTTATGCTTGAGATGGTCCCCACCGTAACCGTACCCTTGGGAAGGGCGTTGTCTATATAGCCACCGTTGAGGAACACAAAATCAATGTTTTCGTCGGGGTACTGATTCCTGATATACCACGCCGCTCCATCGGTATACAAATCACCCAGGGTGGTTTCCTGAACCCGGGTCAGCCGGTCGGTATTGAGGTTTCCTCCGGGGAAGAAGGGGCTATCGGGCAGGTCCTGTGCAAAGATGTATTCGGCAGTCGCCGTTCCCAGGACAAACTGGAGGTTGTTGAAATTAATGGCATCCTTTGCCACCGGTGTCCCGCTTGCGGAATCGCTACGGGGTGAATTTTCTCTGGTGCTTTGTGAATTCCAGGACTGAACCCATACATAGTAAGGCGTTTTGTTGGTAAGTCCGGTAATATCGGCGCTTACCTTGGGGGCGTTTGCGGGGATGGTCGCTGCTCCCGCCGAAAATTCCGTTGCCGTGGAAAAATCATCCGCTATCCCGTAGTAGAGTTTATAAAACGGCACTCCGTCAACCTGATTCCAGGTCAGGGTGAGTTTCTTATTTCCCGGCGTAACGGTTGGTTTATCGGGCGCCTTCGCGGGGACGGTGGACGCGGCCACGGGCGTCCCGCTACTCTTTGCATAAGCAGGGGAGTTACCGGCGGTGTTGACCGCCCGGACCCAGATTGTATAGGTTGTATTATCCAGGCCGATAAGCGCCGTCCCGGCTTCGGATACGGTCTTCATAGCCGCGTCAGTCGGAGGGATGGCATCATTGGATACACCGGCCTTGTAACGCACCTCGTAGGTAAAGGCATCCTCATCCAGTTCCCATGTTACCTCAAGCATATTCTCCCCGGGGGTAATGGGCTTGAGAACGGGTGTTGCGGGGGGCGGTATCGGCGTTCCGTAGGTAGTATCGCTGAAGCTAGACTCCCCGAGATCGTTGTAGACGGCCTTGACCCAGACATAGTAGGTTTGCCTGTTTATAAGATTGGTAATGGTGGAGACTACCAAATTGGAAGCGCCCGCTATAATTTCCTCCCAATACTCCGCGCTTTTGGAATTAGCCTCCTTACTGTAATATATCTTATAAGTTGGGATCACCCCCTGGGCGGGGGAGACCTTGGTCCACTGCAAAACAAGGGCCTTATCGTTAGCCGTTACCTGGACCGAACGGGGCGCTGACAAAGGGAGCGAACTATCGGGATCACCCCCGGTCTCGCAGGCAAAAAAGAAAAGGACGCTGGATACCAGCGCCATCCTGAAAAGAAGCGTCTTAAACCCGGCGGGACATTTCCCGGCTTTTGAGATATGCATACTTGGACTCCTCATTTTGATCGAGATAGAAATGAAGGGCAAAACAATTGCCCTTCATCATCTGCCGGTACAAGAGGTATTAGTTAGCGTTGACCGGTACTGTCCCGACAATACGGCCCTCAACAGCCGGTTCTATTGTTCCCTTTGCATAAATATATTTGAGAACAGCAGTTTTTACTGTATCCTCACAATTATAGACGTTGTCAGGGTCTTTTTCGTCATCGGCGTTGGCATAGGGTTTAATACTGGATTGGGTTACAAAAGTACCAGTAGTAAAGAAATTCCCGGTCGTAACACGGAATTTTGTTGCCGCATCATCCTTATTAATAGCGACACCGTTCACTTTGATTTCACTTACACTGGGCGGTGTTGTGCTGTTATTAATGGTGTAACTGACTTCTTTTGACACGACAACAACGCAATTCCGTTTCCAGCCGGAGCCGCTACTTTCATAAGCGTCACTGCTTATTAATGTATTAAATATGCCGAAAATATCTTTTGCTGTAAAGGTTGCAACATGGAGTACGTCGGTGAGGCCACTATTTAAAGAACTTTGGTATATCTTACCTTTCAAGATTGTGGTTTGACTTTGAAAGTTCTGACCATTGATAAAGGCAAAATCAATAGTTTGACCCGATATGTTTCTGGCAGATACAGCCATGCCATCGGCTACCAAATTGCCTAAAGCAGTCTCTTCATACCGTACCCTGCCCTGCCCGCCGATATTATACTTTGCGGTACCTATGGCTTCACCACTATCTTCCGGCAAAGCCCCTTTCCAGGTAAGATCCGCATAGGGATTATAAACCCTATCCACATACTCGGTAGTGGTACCATTGTCGCATCCCGCAAACACCAGCGCCGCCAGTAATACTACGGCTATAACAAGGGCAAGGTTACCCCCCCCCACTATGTGAGATTTTTAAACTCTCTCTGAACAACATGCAAACCTCCTAACATACTATAAACTTATAAACATTAGTGAAGCAAAAGCTCCATGTTCAAACATTATACAATAAATCAAAAAACAGTCAAGAGAAATCTCAAATATTTGTTCTGTTTTATTTGTTTCTATATTAATTCGACCTATTTTATTTGTTGCCATTAGAGGCTTTCCCAAAACTAACCGAGTTTTGGGAAAACCTCAATAATCCAAAAAATACTTGACAATTGTATAAACATAGTATATACTATTTTTAGAGGACATATATGGAAGCTGTGGTAAAAAAATGGGGAAACAGTTTGGGAATAAGAATTCCAAACTTAATTGTACGAGAATTGTCATTAAAAGACGGCTCATTGGTGGACATAAAAGATATGGGCAATGAGATCATAATAAAACCCAAAGAGAAAAATAAACTATCTGAAATGTTAAAAGCAATAAATGAACAAAATATTCACGAGGAAATAGAAACAAATGGGCCTGTAGGAAATGAAATATGGTAAATAAAAAATATATACCAGAACGGGGGGATGTAGTATGGTTAAATTTTAATCCCCAAATGGGACATGAACAAAAAGGGAAACGACCGGCAATCGTTATTTCACCAAAAGAATATAACGAGAAAGTGAATTTAGGACTATTTTGTCCAATAACAAGTAAGGAAAAAAATTATCCTTTTGAAGTAAAAATAAAGAACGAGAAAATTGATGGGGTGGTATTATCAGATCAAATAAAAAGTTTAGATTGGACAAAAAGAGGAATTGATTATATTATAAAAGCTACAGAAGATGAAATAAATGAGGTACTAAATAAAATTGGTGTATTAATAAATCGTATGCCGGAATCAGCAGGTGCTGGTAGAAAAGCCCTCATGGCTTTCGGGTAAAGACGTCTGTCTCAGCTCTATCCTCTCTATTACTATAGATTATCACTATATATCACAGTCAAGGCTAAATGTCAAATAAAATTTAGAAAAAATGTAATTTTATGTCA
>JAITNP010000215.1 GCA_031290455.1 Treponema sp.
CAGAGCGGGATCGTAGTGGGCTGCTATGGTGCCGTCATTGGCGTACAGGATTGCCCGCCCGGTCTGATAGGGCTTTATACGGGTAATAAGCTCTTGAGAAGAGGTAAGATCGAGCATAATGCCGCATCTTCCGACAATTGTACCTTTTGTTATAATAGGGTAACAAATACGTGCGGTGTTTATTTGGCCTCTTAACGTAGGGGTTTTATAGGGATTACTGAAAACAGCTGACTTGTTTTCGAGATTGGCGAGTATATCATTGTACAATTCATACTCGGACAGAGCGTGTTTTTCAATATCTCCGCTCCTGCGGTTGTACCAGGTCATAAACTTTCCTGAGGAGTCGGTCCCCGGCGAATTGGAGTATGCGGCGTCATTACCATCCAGGACATTGGGCTTCCAGAGGGTCCAGATTCCCATAAAATCGGGATTTGATTCCATAATACTGAACAAAACAGACTCATAGCGGTCGCGCCGGTCTTCAGCCGGTACTTCCTCATAGGAATTCATGATTTCGGCAGCCGTTTTTGCTGTGCTGAAGTAGCCGTTATACTGGTCCTGCAAGGTTACCGCATACAGACCCGTCGAATTTTCCATGTTCTCAAAAGCCGCTTTTGTTTGCAGGCTTCTCGCAGTTGTCAATAAGATGACTGCTACGGTTACTACGAATACGGCCACCAGGGAACCAACCACCAAAGTCAATCTCGTCTTTAATTTCATAATCATCTCCTTATAAAACTTACTATTTTGATCGAAACGAACAAACCAACAAATTGTCCTAATCCCTTAAACATTAAATCCCAATAGCACCTCCGCAATTCATTATCCTACAAAGAATTACATTTTCCACAACACTTCTCATTAAAATACATTATTGGCACCTTTTCAAGCGGTTTTATAAAAAACATGCTCATATTTCTTCCTTATCTTACCAATTCAGACACCCCCGGTAAAGCCGGGGGCTTGATTTTGTGAACCGCTCAAAGCGGTTGATTGCGTTAGCTATCTTTGCATAGAACCGGCTGATCGAGCCGTAATACCCTCTTCCCCTTGATATAGCCGATGACCTGCGCCACCGAGTACTTCGGGGGAATCTCGATCAGTATAATGGCAGCAGCGCGGTCAGAGGCATACAAGATAAGGCCGCAATGCTTCTTTCCATCCTTCTGATTTACCGAGGGCAGCTTTTACCCCCAGGGCAAGCAACGTATGCTCTGTTTCCTGGTTGATACTCGAGCTTATCACAATAATTGGCCCCGCATAAGAATCCACCATCTTTTTTATATATATTTCCCCACTCACATCGGCAAGTGCCAATCCCGTGATAACCATATCGGCACTGCCACCATTGACGGCTATAGCAGCATCTTCCCAGTTATCAAAACTTTCCACCTCAAATCCTTCATTATCAAGGAAGATCCACATTAATTTTCGAAAAAAGCTGCTATTATCGATATGGATGACTTTTTTTTTCATCACACCCCCTCTGTTTGCACACGCTATTTTATAAGTTTCATTATGAGATGATATGGGTTTGTTTGTCAAGAATACGGGTTTATCTAACGCCTCCCTGTACAAGCGATCCGTCTGCCCGTTCCAGTATCCATGCATCCTCATACAGATGGAACAGGGCCAGCAGTTTTCCTGATTGGGGATCATGCCACCCTATGGTTCCATCCCCATCCAGGGCGATAAAAAAGTGGCTCCCATCAACAAGCAGGAGCGGAAGACCGGGGCTTCGTTCAAAGGGGACGATGCCCCCTGGGGTATAGATCGAAGCCCCCGCTCCGCCCAAGGTCGAAGCCAGGAGACCGCCGGATTCCGCCATACCGAAACCGATATCCTCCCCTGGGTACTCAGCCAGCCGGTCGGAACGAGCCGGTTGTGTGGTGTTGAGCCGGAGCAGCGCGGTTTTCAGGGTTCTCGATTCCTCGTCTACCACCGCCCCATAGACCGTTCCACTTGCCCCCCGGTATACCCGTACCCCGATTGAAGCGGGATAGGCGAGGGGTACGGTTTCTCCGGTAACCATATTAACCATGAGGAAAGGGGTATTTCCGGAAACAGCGCTTCGCCCGATGATGATATTGCTTCCGTCCAGGAATGCCGCGTCAAAGGAACCGATGGAGGAAAAGGAAAACAGGATATCCCCGGTTATCCTCGAAATAACCGTGATATTCCCCGCCGAATCCAAAAAGAGGGTCCGGTCTCCCAGAATGGCGGCGGAACGGAGGGGAAACTTCGATGAAAGCTTGTCCAGGATGGTATCGGATTGGACTATTGCTTCGGTCGAATTATCAAAATTGAAGCTGAAACGGACCTGTTTAATCACCGGATACCGTCGAGTATCCTTTTCATGCCAGAGCAAAAAATTCGCCGAAATGGGGCTTCCTGAATCGGTATCACCCCCGGGATTGGAAGCAAGGTGGGTATAGGCGCTGGTTTCAAAGTGGATACGGGTAGTATCCTCAAGCTGGGTATAATCCAGGGGTATAAAACCGATAGCCTGTTCCCCGGTACGTAAGGCGAGGAACGGCCCGGAAGCAGCGACTTCGGCAATGCGCTGCTGATCCTGCACCATCATGCTGTTGGCGGTTCCATCCTGATTAAAGCGCCATACCCTGCCATTGCCGGTTCCGAGCGCCGTGGTGTCCTGGGTAATGACCGCGCTGGTAATGGGGGCTATCTCCTGAGAAACTATCCGACGGTTCTTGGTCTCCAGCCTGCCTGAAGCGCTCAGACTGAGATGGTACAGGGTGGATACCCCGTTCTCCACTGAAAGACATACCAATTCGGAAAGCTCTGCATCAAAGGGAAGCAGGATTCCTGAGGAATTTCTCCGAAAAATAGAAGTATCCCGGGTTATCACGGTACCGGAAACGGCATCCAGTATCACCAGACCCTCCGGATCAATGCCGCCGAGAAAGCGGTTGGTACCAAAGAGTATCAGCGACGTGAGATGCGGGGGTACTATAAAATGGCGAATCTCCTTTCCCGATTCCAGGTCCCAATAGGAAAGTACCCCCGCAGGCATATAGGTGATCATGGTCCGTTCTGACCGGCCGGTGGCGGCAAAACTTACCGTACCGGGAATATCCGGGGAAGATTCCAGCATTTCCCCGGTTTCAGGATGGATGAATACAAGCCCGGTCCGATCGCTCCTCTCCACCATGAGAAAATTCCCCCCGGCGGAATAGTTGATATAGGCTATGGGGTCGGAAAAACCCAGGGTAAAGAGCTGGCGCTTTGACTCATAATTCCAGGCGGAGATACGGTACACCCCTGGATTATCCCGTTCTATGAGGGCAACCTGGGGTTTAAGGGGATGCAGAACCATGGCATTGATGGGATATAAACTGACTTGAAACCGTTCTGCAGCCCTATTATGGCGGACATCCCAGATTTCAAGGAACCCATCTGCCCCGGCGCTCAGAACCCGCCCCTGGTCATCATAGGCCAGGGCGTTTACCGCTCCCCGGTGCCCACCGGGTAAGACCGCGGCATGTACCACGGTGTTTTCTTTGTCCGATGTCCGGCATTGGGCAGCCGGACCAGGGGCTGCCGCCAGGACCCCGAGGATTGATAGTCCACAGATAATGAACGCGGTATGGCATTTCATGGTTTGACCTATCATACTAACCTCACCGGTGTACCAGATAGAGAATATCCCCAAAGACCGCCAGTATCATGAGGCCGAAAATCAGAACAACCCCGACGGTCTGGAATACATAGATTGCCCGGGGATGCAGGGGCTTCCGTACAACTGCCTCAATCAAGAACAGTAGGATCATGCCGCCATCCAGGATGGGCAGGGGGAGGAGGTTCATGATGCAGAGGGCAACGGAAATAAGGGAAAGAAAGCTCGCCATGGAACTTAACCCCGTGCCGATGCTTTGGCCAAACCCTTCGGTGGCCACATCGCCCAGCATATAGGTAATACGGACCGGCCCGGACACGGCCTGCGTTAAATCAATGCCCTTGAAGAGGAGGGCAAGGCTCCGCAGGGATACCACAAAGGTCTTCCAGGTTTCGGCGCCGCCTTTCATTAGGGCGCCGAGGGGAGAAAGCCGGGGGGTATGGTACTGGATAGTCTGGTAGCTTATCCCCAGGTCCGCGGCCCCCGCATCGGTATACGAGAGGACGAGTTCGGTGGTGAGGACCTGTCCTTCCCGTTCGAACTCCAGGGAGAGGACCGGGGGCTGGTCCCGCATGATGGGGATTAACGCAACCGTGTAGGGAAGGTCCTCGCCGTTTATCCTGAGGATCCGGTCCCCTGCCTTGATACCGGCAATATCCGCCGGACTCCCGGCGGCCACGGTACTGACTACCGGCTCGGTCCAGAAATACACCCCGATTTTTCCCGCGCCGCTACTTTTATCCAGCTCCGGCCGCACCGTGAGTTCTTTGACCGCGCCGTCCCGTTCCACCTTGAGGGAAAGGTCCCTTTCAGGATTGACCGCAATGTTCTCTTGAATGTCATGGTACGTGGTGATTGCTTTTCCATCAATTTCGATGATACGGTCCCCGGTTGCCAGGTTTGCCTTATCCGCCGGGTACCGCGCATCCGGACTGATGCTGGAAGCGAGGACTATCCGGTTTTCCAGGGTATTGATCTCAAACCCCGCGCCCCAGACCACCGACAGGGCCAGAACGGCAAAGGCGAGGTTGAAAAAAGGCCCTGCAAAGGCAACAACCATACGCCGCAGGGGACTCACCCCGAAGTAGGTCCCCGTAACCGGGGAAATCACCTTTTGCCGGTTCTCGTAGGCTTCCTGGAATTCATTTTCCCCCCGCATCTTACAGTAACCCCCAAGGGGAAACATGCCGATACGGTATTCCACCCCGTTGATCTGCTTTTTCAAGATGGGATTGCCCCACCCTATGGAAAAGGCTTCAACGTCGATACCCACGAGCCGGGCGGCAAGGAAGTGCCCAAGCTCATGGACAAATACCACCACCCCCAGACCGGCGAGACCCAACAGTATTTTTATGATAAGCATAGTGCTATAATATTATATAATAATGATAAATGCTATAGCTTCTTCAATGCGGAATAGGCGATTGGCGATCGTGGCCAGATAATCAGGGACATCCTGGGGCAGGAGAACTATGTACTCCGTCCTCTTTTTGGTATGCTATGGTGTCCTTTATCAATGTGTGTTCCAGCCAATTATGCCCGTTGCAATAAAAGGTGGCTCTATAAGGCGCTATGGCCGGCACCTTCAAAAAGCACGGCCCAAATTCCTGGTCAATGAAATAAAAGTAATAATGCAGGCATTTTGTTTGGTCTTTCTTAAAATAATACTGCCCCGCATCTCTGTCATGCCAGGGTTTGTAGGTGTCGCTTAATTCCAACACAGAAAGGCACCAACCCTTTTCGGTTCCCCCTTCCTTTATGATTTCCGCTATGCGCTCTTCTTTTCTGAACGCTCTGGAGTTTCGTAACTCTATCGATATGCCATTTTGTTTTGCTATGTGCCCAGCGTTCTCTTTTATTCCTTCTGTCTGTCACCGGTGTAAAGAGCTTATGAAAATCAACCATCTTGAGGTAATACCCCCTTTGCTGTTCTCCTGGTGCTTCTCTATTATGGTCATACTGGTAGTGTCTCATTCTTATCGGCCCTTTACTACCCCTTGGTTTTTACTTTTCCAATTTGAAGAAACACGGAGCGATTCAAGATTGAAGAGATGTTTGGGGAGTTCAAACACGAGCTTGGAGGATTTGATTAGCATTTTTGGACTGGTGCTCTGGAACGGCGGAAACGAGGAGCGGCGACACCTTGAACACAATTTCGGGGGTTCCATCAAACCTATCGTGTGCTATAATTAAGAGAATCTTTAAAAATCTTAGTTTTTCTAACTTCTTACCTGAGGCTGGAGGTTGCCGATGATGACAAGACGCAATGGAGTAAAGCTGCTGGTAGCAGCCCTGGTATTTGCGGGCCTTGATATATGGATGAGCGTCTCCCTGTTGGGGTCCTTTCGTTCCTATTATGAGACCAACAGCCTTAAAGAGGTAACCCTTTTCGCAAGAACCGCCCCGGATGATCCGGAGCATTATCGTGACTGGATAGCCAGTCTCCCCCAGGTGATTGAGGGCGGTAAGGCCATGATCCTGCGGATTGATGAGGGGTGGAATTTTATTCCCGCAGCCGCGGACCCGGTGGCAAAAACCATCTGGGATACCTACCATAGGAGTGAAGAATTCAAACAGGGGCTTGAAAGCATTTATTATGTATTGCCCTATAGGGTATCCCATACGATTGATGCCATGACGGTCTATCTGCTGCCCATCCCCGATGCATCGGGGTTCGACATAACCGGGGCGGTACTCATCGCCGTGCCGGAGGAAACAGCGGGACAGTTTGAGCGGCTCCTCATGACCCTGGGGATCCTGGCCTGGGTCATCTTCACCACCCTTTTCGCAGTAGCGCTTCTGGCCAGGGACCCCATCACCGGATATGCCGTCATCTTCCTCTTCGGTATTGCCATCATCTTTGTGGCCTATCCCCTCTTCGAGGCCTTCAGACTCACCTTTATTGAGGCCGGGGTGTTTTCCCTCACTATCTGGAAACGGACCTTCTCTCCCCAGTATCTCATCCCTCTCTGGGGATCGGTTAAGCTCGGCATCATCACCGCCTCGGTTTCCACGGTGATAGGATTCGCCTTTGCCTTTCTGACTGAGCGGACCGGCGTAGGAGGAAAGAAGCTCATCGGTACCCTGGCAACCATGCCGGTTATTTCGCCTCCCTTTTCCCTCACCCTGTCCATCATCCTGCTTTTCGGGAATAACGGGCTTACCCACCAACTCCTGGGAATCGACCATTTCTCGGTGTACGGTCTGGGGGGACTGGTTCTGGTACAGACCATCGGGATGTTCCCCATCGCCTACATGACCCTCTCAAGCGTGCTCAAATCCATTGATTCTACCGTGGAGGATGCCGCCCTGGACTTGCAGGCGTCCCGGCTGCGGACCTTCCTCACCATCACCCTACCCCTCTCGTTCCCAGGACTCCTTTCGGCGTGGCTCCTGGTGTTTACCAATTCCCTGGCGGACTTCGCCAACCCCCTGCTCTTGGCCGGTTCCTATCGGGTGCTGTCGGTGGAGGCCTACATCGAAGTTACGGGCCGAAGCAACCTGGGGGGCGGCGCGGCATTGTCCCTCCTCCTCCTCATGCCCACCCTTACCGCCTTCTTTGCCCAGCGGTACTGGGTCAACAAGAAGCGTGTGGTAACGGTAACCGGGAAGCCCGCTACCCGGCTCGCGGAACTGGCTACCAGGCCGGTACGGATCTGTCTTGCAATCTTCGTGGGAATCTGCCTGGTTTTCATCCTGAGTCTCTACGGTACCATCGTGGCAGGCTGTTTCGTGAAAAACTGGGGCATTGATTATTCTTTTACCCTCTCGAATATCGGGGAGGCCCTTTCCCGGGGCAAGCAGGCCATCGGGAATACGGTGGCCCTCGCCGCCGTGGCTACTCCCATTGCGGGATTCATCGCCATGGCCGCGGCCCTCATCCTGGTGCGGCGGACCTTTGTGGGGAAGCGGGTCCTGGAAGTGCTCCTCATGACCCCCTTCGCCATACCAGGCACGCTCCTAGGCATCTCCTACATCCTGGCCTTTAACAAGCCTCCCTTCTTAATCGTGGGAACCGCGGCGATCATCGTGATCAACTACATCATCCGGGAACTTCCGGTGGGGCTTGAAACCGGGGCGGCGAGCCTCAGACAGATTGACCCCGCCATCGAAGAGGCGGCTCAGGACCTGGGAGCGGATATGTCCCAGGTGTTTACCTCGGTGGTACTCCCCCTGATACGGCCCAGCTTCCTCACTGCCATGTCCTACACCTTTGTCAGGTCCATGACCGCGGTGAGCGCCGTGATCTTCCTCATTTCCGCACGATGGTATCATCTTACCGTGCAGATCTACAACTTTTCCGAAAACCTCCGGTTCGGTCTGGCAAGCGTCCTCTCCACGGTCCTCATCATCATCGTCCTTGGGGCCTTTGGTGTCATGCATCTCCTGGTCCGGGACCGAGGGTTGACCACCAAGCGTATCATACGATAGGGAGTGTATATGCCTAAAAAGAACAGTGTTTCCGTAACCCTGGAAGGGGTTACCAAGGTTTTCAAAAACACGAAAGGCCGATCCGATGTGGTGGCGGTCCATGAATCGGACTTTACGGTTAATCCCGGGGAACTGGTAACCCTCCTGGGGCCTTCGGGGTGTGGAAAGACCACCACCCTGCGGATGATCGCGGGGTTTGAGCTGCCATCATCGGGAAAGATCCGCATCGGCTCCGAGGATGTGACCATGCTGCCCCCCAATGCGCGGGATACTGCCACCGTATTCCAGAGCTATGCTCTGTTTCCCCATCTGACCGTGGGGGAGAATGTGGCCTACGGTCTCAAGCTGCGGAAGCTCCCCAAGGCGGATATAGAAAAGAAGGTTCGGGAGACTCTGGACATGGTGGGGCTTGGGGAACTGGCGGACCGGCCCCCGGGACAGCTTTCCGGGGGGCAGCAGCAGCGGGTTGCCCTAGCCCGGAGCCTCATCGTGGAGCCATCGGTGCTGCTCCTGGATGAGCCCCTCTCCAACCTGGATGCCCTGCTCCGGGAACAGATGCGGGTGGAAATTCGGCGGATTCAGAAACGGCTGGGGATTACCGCAGTGTATGTAACCCATGACCGGGTGGAGGCCATGGGCCTTTCCGACCGGGTCATGGTCATGCGGGATGGGGAGATCAAGCAAATAGGCAGCCCCCAGGAAATATACGAGGACCCAGATTCGAAATTCGTCGCAGGTTTTGTGGGGAAGGTTGCGTTCTTCCCGGTAACGGGCCTTGAAAAACAGGAAGGCGCCTGGAATTGCGTATTAGAGGCCAGGAAATTGCGGGTCCATCGTTTTGCCCCCAAGGTGGAGCCAGGAAAACCGGCGGTTCTCATGGCCCGGCCCGAATCCCTGCGCCTGGTTGAACCAGGTTCCGGGTACGTTGGGGGGACCGTCCGCATGAATATCTACCTGGGGCACAGCATCGAAACCTTTGTGGAAACCGCCCATGGTGAGGTCCTCATCCAGGTTGATGATCCCGCATCAAAGAAAATTTTCGCCGAGGGTGCGCCGGTCTCCATCGACTTTATTCCGGAACGGGTGAGGCTTCTGGTCAGTGAATAGTTAATAGTGAGGAGGGGATATTAAGGCGCTTGTTTTTGATCTTTTTTTTACCCTGATAAATCCTTTGAAACCGGAATTTGCAGGGGAAAGTGAATATACAGTTTTAGGAATGGATCGGATGGATTTTGAGGCTCGGTACGCGGCGGGATATGACCTCTGGGGGACTGGAAAAATCCGGGACCCTTATGAAATGATGCGTCAGGTGTTGCAGGGCTTGGATATTCCCGCTGCAGTGATGGGTCGGGCAGTGGAGGCCCGGATGGAACGGATCAGAAAGGCCCTGTATGGGATTGATGATAAAAAGCTTGTCCTGCTTAAAAGTCTCCGGGAGGGGGGATACAAGACCGCCCTGATCAGCAACGCGGATATTGCGGATATCTACTATTGGCAGGGGGCGCCCTTGGGTCGTTGTTTTGATGAGGTGATCTTTTCATATCACGAGGGGCTTTTAAAGCCGGATCCCCGGATATACCGGCTGGCCGCTGAAAGGCTCCAGGTGTTGCCTGAGCTGTGCTGCTATGTGGGGGATGGCGGACATGGAGAACTGGGGGGCGCCCGAGCCGTGGGGATGACCACGGTATTGACCACCGAATATATCCGCCATATCTGGCCTGAAAAGATACCCGCCCTCGGGGAGAACGCGGACTATACGGTGGAAAGCTTAGACGCTATTGCTACGCTGATCCTTGATGGAAATGCCCAATAAATGCACCGCTGGGAATTTTCGCCTCGTTTGTTTGTCTTGATACCTAAAGCCGGCTGCATGGTTACCATCTGCATTCGTAGGCTTTGAAAGCGGTTCAATGCTTAAACATAACAAAAATATGCTTTCCATCGCTTTTTATGGTGTGATAATACGAATCAAGCGCACGCGGTAAATCGGCTGCCACAACATTGCTTTCCCACGTTCCATCGTTTCCCCAATGAAAATAATTGCGCAGATAGTAATCAAGGGGATAATAACCCCTGTACGGTACAAGCCGTTCAATAAGCGGATAATGTTTTGCGATATTTTTTACTACCGGAGAAAATCCCATATTATTTTCAAGCCGAAGCGCCATTTCAGAACCGTTCCGGTCGGGGAAAAGTATACTTAAATCGTGCAGCAACATTTCCATTCGAAAATCGGTATAACGCTTTTGGTCCGCAAGCGCATTTCCATAAGAGAATGCAAAAACAAAAAAACTAAAGCTTAAAGCAATAACACTTATTATTGCTATTTTTGTATGCCGTGAAATAACATAAACGCCTATTATTGCAATAAAAATTCCAAAACCGAATAAGGCGCGTGGCGCATACAGTGGATTTTCCAATATGATATACACGCCGTAGGACATAATAAAAGCCGTAATTATGACTAAAAGCGCTATTATAATTGCAGGCATTTTCTTGAGCATGGAAGTTCTACCAACTTCAATGACAAATAGGACTACAATTACCGCAATAAGTATTTTCCAGACGCTGCCGAAATCATCGTTAATGTATAGTATATATTTTTGCACATTAATCAGCATGCCTGAAACAAGTTGTTTGACAGGAAATATTTTTGTTGATACATTATGACCGGTAGTGCCTGAAACCATAAAAAAGAATCTAAACAGTATCATAGCACAACAAAAAGAAAGTACGGCGCTTCCCGTAAATACAAGATTTTCTCTGTTTGTTTTTTGTTTGTTATTCCAATATTTAAATACAAGTACTATGGTAATCATAACATAAATCCCCGAAGACGCCTGATAGGTCATACACATCGCCAACAGAGACACGACAGAAGAAAATACAAAAGCCCTGAGCGAACCCGCACACAAAAAAGGATATATCGTGAATAATACCGATAAACTCATATACGGAGCGTCAAATTTGTACGACATATTTTCAAGAAAATACGGTGAAAGCCCCACGGGAATAGCGGCGATAAGCGTTATGACGCTGATTTTTCCATCGCATAAGATATATACCAGTAACACACTGCTTAACGCAATTATTAACAGCGCAATTATTTGGGGCAACGGCGATATATCGGTCAGATTGGTATCCACGTGAATAAAGGTTGCCAAAATATCAGATAAGTGGCGGCTCCAACTGTTCCAGCCGTGATAGCCTTCAATGGCGCGCGCCAGATCATCGGCGTATGAAAAATTGGCGCGAATAATACTCATGTAGCCCGTTAGATACATACCGGACATGAGCAAAAATGATTTTAGCAATGGTTTGCGTGGTACCTTTGATACACAGGTTTTTATTTCATATACGATTTGGGTAAAAAGAGCGCGTCCTGCTGCAATTATCGTAAAAAAATCAAAGGCAATGATGAGAAATATGCATCCTCTTGCCCAAGCTGAAAGCGTATGCATCCAATCATCATAGAAATTTACTTTCCTCTGAATAAGATACTGTTCCGCAAGACGGATAATCATCCGCTGCACTTGCGGAAATAAAACAGTTATGGAACAGCCGATTCCCAAAACTGATATAATGCAGATACAATATCGTACCGATCCTTCCAATTTTAGCCTTTTTTTACGGTTCTCTTTACTGTTCATCGTTAGTTCTTTCATAATTTTTTATTCCTCCTCCGTATCTTTTGTTCTGAAGGCGGCAAAACGCTGCCCCAGATAATTCAATGTTGTAAACAAACACGTTCCAGCAAGCATCGAAATATTATCGCGGATTTTTTGAGAATGATTTTTTAATATATGATGTATTACCGGTTTTGCGGCGCCGTATGCCGCTACATACGAAACGACAATCGTTAAAATAAAAGCAATAACCATTTTTACCGACCAGTGTTTTGTCTTGAAGGTAAAATATTTGTTCAGAAAAAAACTTAAAATACTGGTTAAAAAATAGTTCAGCGCGGAGGATGGCCAGTAACTGAAGCCGGCAAGGTTATACAATGTAAACATCAGCGCCGAACCGGCCAGGGTGTTTACACAACCGACAAGGATAAATCTGAAAAAAGTCGGATCAAATATACAGTTTAGGTTAATCATTTCTTGAACATCTTTTCCAAAACTGTTTTATCCATAATGGTTTCCATCTCTTTTATACGGTATAAGGATAACACATTTTTGTCAATAACATCAATATCAATGCCGCCTATATTGGGGTGAAGGCATAGTTCAATCCTTGCATATTTTGGAGGTATTTTTATGTTTTGAACCCTGATCCCGAAAAGTTTTCCTGTATAGAGTATACTGTAAAAATATGTATCGGAGTGTTGGCAGTTCAAAATTGTGAAAAACCTAAGTAAGAAATATTTTATTAAACCGCCATCGAATATAAAAGAAAAATCGCCGCAGCTTGCACTATAAAATATATTTTCGTTGACCGACCGTATGCATGAAATATTGTGCTTATTTGCAAGGGAATTAACAATTTTAAATAGAGACGGAATTATATGTATATGCCGGTGACTGTCAATATGCGTCAACTTTATTCCGCTTGCCACTGCCTTTTTAATCTGAGCTTCAATTTCCTTCTCTGCCTGTTTGCGAAATTGTATTGGATGCAGGAGTGAAAGGAGACATAATTTTACAAAGCCGTTTTTTAGCCGGCCTTGACTATCGGCTAATAAAGGAATGATACCGGACGGTGAAACGGCGTTTCCATTGGTAAGATTTACGTGAAGTCCGACATTCAGATCTTTTAAATCTTTAATCAATTCAACTGCGGAGGCGGCGTCAGGCAGGTTTATCATGATACTGGTACTGTTAATGATGCCGCCACTGTATCCGGTAGCAACGGCTTTGTTTACACCTTCGCTTATGCCAAAATCATCGGCATTAACTATTATTTTTTTCATTATTCTCTATTTTCCTATTGATTATTTCGGCAAAATAAAGCGGCCTCTTTTTGACTTCTAAATGAATTTTACCGATATATTCACCCATAATGCCAAGGACAATTAACTGTACACTGCCGACAAATGTTATTGCTACAATAGTAGTCGCATAACCAGGCGTCGGATTAGAAAGGATATAATGTTCAACAATTACCCAAATACCAAGAATAAGCGAAAATACCGCCGTGATTATCCCAAACCAAATTGCGATGCGTAGCGGCCGTGTAGAAAATTGCAGTATCGCGTCAATTGCCAGTCTAAGGCTTTTTGAAAAAGTATATTTCGTTTTACCAGCAAAACGTTTCGGCGCGACAAAATCAATTACTTTCACCTTGTTATCACTCGGCGCTATCCAACTCAAAAGCCCGCGAAACATTCGATCGCGTTCGTTAAAGTTTTTAAGAAAATCGATATATTTGCGATCCAGCAACCGGAAATCCGGTGTTTTTTCCGGTATATTTACATCAGAGAGGAAGTTCAGAATTTTATAAAAGAAAGCAGATACAAACTTATATATTCCCGAAATTCCTTCGTTATCAATTCTTTTTGTCAGGACTATATCCGCCCCGTGCCTCCACTCCTCAACCATTTGTACGATATAACCCGGCGGATGCTGTAAATCGGCGTCCATAAAAATAACCGCATCACCATCGGCATTATCCATACCGGCGGTCATAGCAATCTCGTGTCCAAAATTACGGTTAAGGTTTATAATTTTGATATTATGTATGGGGGCGTGGGGTAAAATACCACTTGTAAGCCCTATTTGTAAGCAGGTGATTTTTTTAAGCGTAGCGTCTGTACTGCCGTCGTTGACAAAAATGAGTTCGAAAGACAAAGACTCTAACAGGGCCACGGTATCCGCTAAACGCCGATAAAGCTCATCTATGTTTTCGGCTTCGTTATATGCTGAAACAACAATGCTGACAAGTTTTTTATTCATTGAAAATGGCTCCTCGGTTTATCTCGCAACCCGGCAGTACCTATTTGCAAGACCATCTGCTGCTCTATAAGCATGAATATTATTTCTATGAGTTGTTCTTTCTCGAACGTTTCCAGTTCGGATTTCGTAAGCGCCTTCATCTGTTCATTCTCCATGAATAACATAATACCATGATAAATATAATACTATGTCCTTCGTTTTATGTCAAATGGTTTATATGACGGCTGTATAGTTACAAAAATATATAAGTTCATAAAAACAATTTTCTCCAAAGTGGTGGTAAAGATGTCGCCGTTCCCGAATAATCTCAGATTTTATGTTGCTTATATGGATCGCAAATGAATACCGGAGATTATGAATAACATCCATACATCACTCCAAATATATAAGGCTCATATAAATATTTCTTGGGAGATAATTCATCATGTATATATTCATAATACATCACCGAGATAGCAATACTGTTTCTTAAGACAACAATTACAGTCTCTACGCCCCTCCTTATTTAAAATATACGAGCATCCACCGGCCCGTAAACCATTACCAATGGTCTTAATAAGCAATATATCACATACCTGGTTTTTGATCAAGCGAAAAAGGATTTTTTTTCACCAATTGAATACATTATCGTTACTATTCACAGCCCATTTAGAAACCTGTCGGCGGTAACAAGGACACGTTAGACGCCCCCCGCCCGCAAAAATCAGTTGGCGGGGGCAGTTGAAGGCACACGTCAAAAACAGCGCC
>JAITNP010000112.1 GCA_031290455.1 Treponema sp.
CCTTGCGGACGCGCTTAACGGCTTGATGATTATACCAAACCTGATAGCGATTCTATTGTTAAGTCCGGTAATAGTGTCGGAAACGAAAAAGTATCTAAACAATTTAGATGCTGTTGACAGCGACCCGATACCCCTGCGCACCGATCTATAAACGCTTATGTAAGTCGTTGGACACGGGAACAGAACATTCCTATGGGGAGCAGGCCGCAGAGCCGTAAGGTTCAGGGGGATGTGATGTTCTTCAAATTCAATGTGTGAGGTAGCGGGGCATCCTGCCCCGCTATCCCCCCAGGTAGGCTTTTTTCACATCCGGGTTTGCCGCCAGCGCTTCCGAAGTGCCTGTTGCGATAAGCTCCCCGATTTTGAGAACATAACCCCGGCTGGCAAAGTCCAAGGCAACCTTGGCGTTCTGCTCCGCCACCAATATGGTGATATGCTTGACAAAATTGAGCTGCTTCAGGGCCCGGAACATCTCGTACACCCAGTGCCTCAAGTCCATTATATACGCAGACTATGATAGATTTTCTGCTGGTGCTGAAAAATCACGGTGATGAATGCGGTGGTGTTCTTGCTGTAAATGAACAACCGGTCTTGCAGGGTATTCGGAATGGCTTTTTCGTACAGGCCGATTTGATAGCGGTTCATACCTTATCCTTTGGAATCGAAACCAGAACCGGCTTGACCATAATAGGCATGGGCACCATGCTTCCGTAAGAAATGCTTGTCCAGGAGGATCTGCTGCATCCTCGTCGCCTCGGGGTTCAGCAGCCCAGTATAGAGGCTCATCTTGGCCACTTCTTCCAGCACCACCGCGTTATGTACCGCGTCAAAAGGGTCTTTTCCCCAGGTGAAGGGGCCGTGATTGGCAACCACCACCGCCGGAACATTCATAAAGGATACCCCCCGTTTTTCAAAGGTTTCGACAATCACCCTACCGGTTTCTTTTTCATAAGCCCCCTGGATTTCTGCGTCGGTCATGCGCCGGGTACAGGGCACATCGCCGTATAAATAGTCGGCGTGGGTCGTTCCCAAGGCGGGAATATCCTGGTTTGCCTGGGCGAAGATCGTGGCAAAGGTGGAATGGGTATGGACAAGGCCGCCTATTTCCGGGCAGGCCTGGTACAAAACAATATGGGTGGCAGTATCTGACGACGGATTCAAATCCCCTTCAATAATCTTCCCCGCTAAATCAACCACCACCATGTTTTCAGGAGTTAAGGCATCATATTCAACGCCGCTGGGTTTAATCACCAGGTAACTGGTCTTGCGATCAATGGCGCTTACATTCCCCCAAGTGAAAGTAACCAGGTGATGCTGCGGCAGCATCTTGTTTGCCGCACATACTGCTGCTTTTAGTTCTTCCAACATAACGTTATCCTTTGTTATCGTCTTGTCTCACACACTAAATTTATCCCAGATTCCCGCCAGAGCGGTGCATACCGCGGAATACTGTTCATATTTCTTGCGATAGATCGCTCCCTGCTCACGATTGGGTTCAACCGTTTGTTTTATCTTCACCATTGCCGAAACCCCTTCAGGGTAGTCTTTGAATTCCCCGGCGGCAATTACCACCGACATGGCACAGTCTAATGCCCCGAGTTCCTTAACGGCAATCGTTTCAATGGGAATACCTAGAATATCGGCAAAAAGCTGCACCCAGAGTACAGAATTGACGGCGCCGCCGGCCATACGGATGGTTTTTTGAGGGGGGTACGGATTTTCAGTAGCCGTCGATATGGGTTTTATGGGAAAACACGGCCCCCTCACCGGTGGGTATGGCGCCCCGTCTAAATGCAGGGAGCTTATCCACCGCTTAAAAGGCGGCTAGTACCCAGTATTGATAAGGTGAGAAACAAGAAAAACCGAGAACTTTTTCAAAAACGACGAAAATATCGGTTTTATCGAATCGCTCCGACTTTAAGCAGCCCCGCGTTAAGGCCCCCGCAATGGACCCCCCAGGCGACCGCATCCCTGAGCGTGGCTTCTTCCATCAGGGATGCGGCAAGTCCTGCGGTGAAGGCATCTCCGGAACCGGTGGTATTAAGGGGTTTAACTCGTTCAACCGCATATTCGCCAAAGCTTCCCGGTTCAGCGTACCAAACCGACTCGGCCCCCCTGGTCAAGACGATCCGGCAGTGGTATTGCTCACACAATGCACGGCATATTTCCCGGATACGGTTTTTTATGGCGCCACCTTCAGCCGTATGATCGATAAGACGATTACCCACTACCAGTTCCGGGGCAAAGGTGCCGGCAAATTCAAAGAGGTTGGGTTTAATGACATCAGGGGTATACTCAAGGCTGTTTACCAGGTCCCTGCCCCGGAGGTCAAGGATCACGGGATGCCCCGATTCTTTAGCATGGCGGACCATGGAAGGTACAAGGACAGCAGAAAAGCCCGCAGCCATGGTCCCGGAAATGATCACCGTTTCATAGCCCGGAAGGAGCCGTCTATAGGCTGCCATGAGCCGTGCTTCGGTTCCGTTCTTAACCGGTTCGGCTTCCTCAACCAATTCGGTAACACTTGCATCAGCATCGTTTATCAAGGTATAACAGAAACGGATGGAGCTTTTACTCTCCACCCATTCAAGGGCCACCCCATCCTGCTCGCAGCGGTCCAGAAACAGGGGACGCAGACTTTCGCCAAGCTGGGTCAGGTGGAGACAGGGTTTCCCCAACTGGGTCAAAACCCGGCTCACATTCACCCCTTTGCCCGAGGCATCCACGCGATGGGTACTGGTCCGGTTCACCGTATCCGGTATCAGCGCGGAAAACCGCAGGGTCTTTTGCAGGGTTGGGTTCATACAGACCGTAAGAAAAGAAGCTGTACTCATATTAATTACTATAGTATACTGTATATAACGAGAGGAGTGCATAATGACGGAAACCGGGTACAAAAGGCCAAGCTGGGATGAATACTTTATGGAAGTCTGCGATGCCATTTCCAAGCGGGCAACCTGCGACCGGGGACGTTCAGGCTGTGTTATTGCCAAGGACAACCAAATCCTCGTAACCGGCTATGTGGGCGCTCCCGCAGGGCTGCCCCATTGCGATGAGGCCGGGCATCAGTTCAAGAAAATGCTGCATGAAGACGGAAGCGTTACCACCCATTGCGTGAGAACCGTCCATGCGGAACAAAACGCCATCTGTCAGGCAGCAAAACGGGGTATCGCCATTGCAGGGGCTACCCTGTATTGCCGGATGACCCCCTGCAGAACCTGCGCCATGCTCATCATTAACTGCGGTATGGTCCGGGTGGTTTGCCAGCGGCGTTACCATGATGCGGATGATTCGGAAGCCATGTTTCAAAAAACCGGAATAACCCTTGAATATATCCATGATGAGACCGAAGCCTATGATAAGCAATAGCAGGGCCTGGCTCCTTATTCCAGTTCCAGGGCTATGCGGTATTTGAGGTAAATCTCTTCCAGGGTCCGGGTTGGTCCCGGAGCCGACGCCTGTTTACGAAACAACGCCGCGTCCCTTCGGTCAACATAAAAATCATAGATGGTCCGGGGGTCGTCGTTCTGTACCACGCCATAGGCGGGCCGGCTGCCAAGGTACGAACGGATTTCATGGTACCCCACTGCCGAGATCCCAAGGTGGGCCAACCGGGAACGCACCGTGAGGATCTCTTCATAGGAAAGGCCGAAGAGGAATTCTTCCAAGGCCCATTTGATTTCATCATTACGGATCTCTTTCACCAGAAAATCCTGCCAATCCCTCCCCTGCTCCATCGAAATTCGGAACAATTCACTGACGCCGTCCATGGTTCCAAAGCTAGGAGGCGACGCATCCCTGGCTACCCACAGGTCCTCCAGGGCGGGGAAATGGCGGATGATCCGGGAGTCCCTGCCGCTGTCCCAAAGGGAAATAAGGTCATGGGCGATGCATATCTTGATATCATGAGAAAAAGAAGGATCCACCAGGCAAGAAAAATAGACTTCTTCTGCCATAAGGGTACAAATGATGGTAAAGATAATACGGCGTATGGGGTCATAGAATTCATGGGTATCCCGCACCAGCATGGCAACCAGGGAAAAGGCATGAAATTTGGCAACCAGGAAGCTTCGGGTAGCCACAACCTTGGTCGGAATATGGAGGAGATGGGAAGCAGAGGCAAGATCGCAGAGCGCCTGAATCAGACTGTCTTCACCCCGTTGTTCCCCCTGCATAATTTGGGATTCCCGGACGGAAGGATAGAGGGAAATCACCTCTCCCAGCTTGTGCAAACACATAAACCGTTCCCGTACCAGGCGGCTTTCTTCAGGAAACTCCATGTCAAGATATGCCTCAATCGCTTCAACCAGTCGCACTTCATGGTCTTTCAGGTCCAGCATGGATGAAGCGTTGTTCGACATTGCAAGGAACATATATTAACCCTATGCTGCTCATGGGTATAAATCAAGTGAAATCTCAATTTTCTTCACTTTCTCTCTCTTGACGAATCGGTCCACCAGGATATATAATAATAATGTATTCGGGGGTGTACCGGTTTCGACTGGTACGATTCGGGGTGCAGGCTGCAGGTGGAGTGCCGAGCTCCTAACATTCGGCAACAATTTAACTGCCGACTATGACAGTTACGCTCTCGCTGCGTAAGCAGTAGAGCGCGGGAACCGGCTCCGCCGCCTTGAGGAGCCGAATTTCCGTCGCAATCAAGGCTGGTCAAGCTCCGTTTCCGGACGGGGGGCGACGAGACAACTCCGGAATACGGATGGGCCACGCGCCGTGCAGTTAAGCCCGTCCCGACAATGTAATGCGCGGATAAACCTGTAGAGGCGTGTATTTCGCGTATTAGGACGCGGGTTCGACTCCCGCCACCTCCAACGGAGTGAAGGGTTACGTGTTTTCCCGGGATATTGCCTCAAAGGTGTCCTGGATTATCAGGACAGCATCGGTGAGGATGGGATCAAACAGGGTTCCCCGGCCTTCGTGGATTATCCTGATGGCTTCACTATATGAGAAGGCTGGCTTATACACCCGGGTACATACCAGGGCATCGTATACGTCAGCGAGGGAGGCTATCCGGGCGGACAGGGGTATATCGGAACCGGCCAGTCCCTGGGGATAGCCCTTTCCGTCGAACCGTTCATGGTGGCAGTAGCAAATATCCCGGCAATGTTTTAAGTAGATGGTATCGCTGTGGGTTAATATGGATTCGATAATATTTTTACCGATGGTTGTATGGGTCTGCATGATCTCAATTTCATCGTGGTCAAGCTTACCCGGCTTTAAGAGGATCTTATCGGGAATACCGATTTTTCCGACATCGTGGAGGGCCATGGATTTGACGATGATATCCGGTTCAAGGCTGCGGAGTTCCTCTGCATAGACCGAGGAGGATTCCAGAAGATGGTCAATCAGGGCCTTTAAGAAAAACTGGGTCCGCTTTACATGGCTTCCAGATTCAAGATTGCGGTATTCTATGATGTTTGCCATGGTCTGGAGCATATTATCTAAATTTGAGGTGATTTCGGCGGCCTTTTCGGCCACCATTTCTTCCAGACTGTCGCTGTAATTCTTTAACTTGATCTGATTCCGTACCCGGAGCTTTACGATGTCCGGCAGGAAGGGCTTGGAAATAAAATCCACCGCCCCGGCGGCTAAGGCCTCGCTTTCCGAATCCGAGGTGGTAATAAAAATGACCGGAATACGACTGAGTACCTTATCGGCCTTCATGATTGCAAGCATCTCGTACCCGTTCATTTCGGGCATGAACACATCAAGGAGGATGATCTTGGGAAGCACCTCGGCCTTACGCAAGATTCCCAGGGCTTCCACCCCATTCCCGGCGGTGATAATAGTACAATCATCCTTCAATATTTCTTCGAGGATCATACTATTCATGACCACATCATCAACCACCAGGACAATGGGGATTAAAGTGTTACGATCAGCCATGGTGCGCTATGAAGGTATCAATACTTCTGATCGTTTCATGATAGCATGCCTGCAAGGTTTCCAATGCTTCGTCCTCAATCGCTTTATTTTGAATCTGCTCTTCCAATGCCCTGGTCTGCTTAAAAAGCTCGATTAATGACAAATTCGCGGCAGTCCCCTTGATGGTATGGGCTTGAATCTGGGCATTCTCATAATCCTCCACTCGTACCATGGTAATAAGTTCATTGAGATTCATATCTGTCTTAAACTTTTTTAATAATTTTACATACAGTTTCATGTTATTCATTACCCGCTGCAAACCTTCCGCCTGATTTACATAGATAACTCCAGCATCGGTAGCGGATCCCTGATTGTTTTCAGCCATTCAATAACCCTCCAATTAAGAATAGTGTACTAATTTCATGGGTGGATAGTCCATACCAGGAACGGGAAAAAGCAAACTTTTTTGTACGAGCGCTCAAAATACCAGCAATGTCATTTTTATGACATTGCCAAGGTCGCGGATCGAAGAATATTCTCCTCTAAAACCGCAGCCGCGCCTTGGCGGTAAACAGGAAACGGGTCCCGGCTTCCGCGCCTGGTGGTATCGGGCCCAGCTCTCCCCGCTCGCCATTCCCGGAAAATACGTCCCGGTCCAGGGGCAGCCGGCCTGAGAAACTCAGGGTCAGGCCCTGAAACAGCTCGTGTTCCACGCTGAGGATGGGGGCACAGGAAAGATCCTCAAAAGAGGCGATACAGGCAAGACTTGTACTGGTATAGTCGTTAAAAGCGTAACGAAGCATGGCGTAGAGGTAGTGCTGGTTGGCAAACCCCGTTGGATTGCCGGCGCTCCGGGCAGTGGCTGAGGTGGAACCGTTAAACAGGTATTCCGCAAGCACATAAAAATTCCCGTTGTAAAAGGAGTAGTCAACCCCCGCGCCAGCAGAAAGCCCGTCCATGCCCTCGGTGGTTTCGTGGTTGTAGGTGTAGAGCATATCCGCCACAAGCCCCACTGCAACATCCGCCTTCAGGGACAGTCCTCCCCGGTGAATCCCAAAAGCAGAACCTTCCTGGGGCGTTTCAACGGCATAGAGGACCTGCAGGCTCACCTTATCCCAATGCTTGTCCCCGGAAAGCCCGAACAGGAACCCACCGCCGTTGCTGTTGAAGGGATTTTTCGGGGCCGTGGCAAAGGCAAGCACCTTGGCCGTGTCCGCAGGATAGACTGAAACGGCGCTTCCCAGGATCCCCCGTGGCCGGGCGTCGGGGAACAGGGGGTTTCTGGGGTTGAGGAAGTCGGAGGAGCCGAAGACCTGCCCATAGCCAAAGGCCAGGCGCATGAGTCCGGTATCCACGTCGAGGTATTCACCGGTAACCCGGAAATAGAGCCGTTCCAGTTCCAGGGCAGCGGCGTAGTTTTCACCGGCTACTAAAGCTGAGGTGGACAGCGTACCGGCGTTCATGCCCCCCAGGGCAACAGCGGAATCAAGGGCGGTCCCGGAGACAGCGATGAGGTTGAAGGCCCCGTAAAACACCCCCTTATCCTTGATTTTCGCCTGCATCCGCAGGTTGGCCACCGCTTCTATGCCATAAGAAAAGTCATCTGCCTCTCCGGCGCCGAGGTTCACGATGGTATCCAAGATACCGGAAATCACCGGCCCATCAGCAGCAAACGCCGGAAAAGCCGCAGTCACGATAAACAAAACCACCATCAACAACCGTATCATTCCATTCCTCCCTTGTGATAGTGGAGCGGGAGTGATTTGCAATCAACTAATCACTATCCACTGATCACTATCCACTGATCACTTTCCACTGATCACTATCCACTACCGTCCCAGGTTCCGCTGACTGAACACCGAATCCGGGATAGGCTTGTCCAGAACCACATTACGCATCACGAAGGTGGTCTTGCTTCCCCGCCGCAGGAGGTCCCGCATTTCCAATTCCACGGGGAAACGGCGTCCCCCTATGGTTTCAACCCGAATGAGGGTAGATTCCTTGAGCTTGGACCCTGAAAGGGCGAAGAGCTCGGAATGGAGCATATCGCCGTTTTCCTGGTCGATCCAAAGCTTCTGCTTGGGATAGCTTTCCCGCTTAGGGTTCTTGGCGGTGAGTTCCAGTACCCAGGCCAGTCTGCCGTTGTAGGTCTCGGAACCGGCAAGTACCGGGGTGTAGCGGACCGACCGTTTCTCGTTGTCGATAGTGTCCTCGTAGGAGAGGTCTGACCCCATCATGGATTCCTTGAGCATGTGCCCGGAGATGAGCATCACCTCTTCGGTGTCCGGGGAATACACGTACAGGCGGCCCTTTTGCTTGAGGTACTTGGTTCCCCGGTCTTCGGGATTGAGGAATTCGATGAAGCTATCGTTATTGCTTCGCGCATAAGCCTTCATGGTCTTCACATAACGCCGGTTCTGATAATTGATGATCATCTCCCCTTCGTACTCAATAGTGTCGTAGACCTCGTTGTTGTCCACCCGCTGCAACAGTTCCATTGCCGGGGGCGTCTGTGCATATACCAGCATGGCCGATACCGCCAATAACCATGTAACCATACATACGGTCGTTTTCATAAAAACCTCCAAAGTATTAAACTTATCATCGCAGCGCTTCCACCGGTTCGACAAAGGCGCTCTTAAGCGAGGGAATCAGCGTGCAGACCGACGCGATCACCACCCCCAGGATAAAGCCCTGCACAAGCGCCTTCACCGAGAACTGGATGAACAACGTTCCCGACAGGGGGAATTCCTTAAAGGTACTGCCGTAGATGGAGCCAAAATCCATGGGGAAGAACTGGAGTATAGCGGTTAAAACACCGCCCACAAAGATCCCGGTCAAAGACCCGATGATGCTCAGGAAGAGGGCCTCGAAGAAGAAGACCTCCACGATTTCACGGCGGGTCATGCCCAGGGAACCCATCATGCCGATTTCCTTGATCCGCTCGTGGATGATCATCACCACGGTGTTCACAATGAGAAAACTCGCCACAATCATAAAGACCAGGTACACCACCACATAGATAGCCTGAGTTTGCTGCATGATAGCCACCCAGTAATTGTCCTGCCATTCCCGCACCACATTCCCCCCACCGAGGAGCTTTTGCACCTCCTTGGCAATGGCCTTACTTTTGGTGTTGTCCTGGGCAAAGATAAAGAGCTGCTGAGTTCCGTCCCCCAGCACGAGGAGCCGCTGAAGCCGGTCAAAGGGCACCACAATGACGTCCTCGTCATATTTCAGGTAATCGAACTTAAAGAAGCCGACTATTTCAGGGCTCCACATCTTATCGGAAAACTGGGCGGAAACCGTTTTTAAGGGGATACGATCCCCGATTTTGAAGCCCACCTTGTGTGCCATGGCCAGGCCTATGGCACATTCATTGCTGCCCTCCCGAGGGTAACGGCCTTCTTTGAGGCCGTTACTGCGCTCGGATAGGTTGAAGTGGTTGACCTTCATTTCTTCTTCAATCTCAAGCCCCCAGAGGATGGCGTGTTTGAGGGTACTTTCCTGCAAGGTGGCGTAGGCGCTTATCCGGGGAAACACCGCCTTGACCCCGGGAATGGCTTTGATCTCCCCGGTTAATGCAGAGCGGCTCCGGCCTTCCCCCACAGGATACTGAACGGGGTAGTATTCCTTTTCCGCCTCGTAGTCTGATGAGACCGCGTTGACGTGTCCCACATCGAAGACCTGCACCAGACTGGCGATATTGTCGGTCATCCCCGCAATCCAGGACTGCATGAAGATGCTGAAGAACACGGCGAAGGCCACCGCCACCACACAGAAGATTGTCCGTCTGATGTTCCGCCCGATATTCCTGAAGGCAATCGTCATCAGGGTCCCAAAGCCGCCTCGTTTTCCCCTCGTATAATCCATAATTTTCTCCTTAATCCTTGCTTCCCTCTGTCAATTCCCGTTCGGCCAACAAGTCTTTCAGCAGCGCCTGTGCCGTATCAAACACAGGGCTGATATTCTGGCCGGCCCGGACGTCCTCCATCGCCTTTTGCGTTTCCGCATTGGGAACATCCATACGAACCTGTATCAATGTGCTCTGTGCCACTTCCACTCCTCCTTTCACTCCTTACTGAACGCCTTATGCGGGAATTCGATTCCTGTAATGGTCTTCTCATAGAGAAACCCCTTGAGTTCCTGTCTATCGCCGGATTCGTAATAGGCCGATAAAAGCGTATTAAACGCCGCAATGTTCCTCTCGGCAATGGTGAGCATACCGCAGCCAGAGGCTACCAGGATTTTGTTCGCCCCCAAGAGGCTCGTGCGCTTGTTACCATCCCAGAACAACTGGCTCCTGGTTCCCCAGAGGAAGAGGTCCAGGGCCTTTTCCGTGGCCGTTCCCTCCTGAGCCAGTATGAGTCCAAGTTCCCGGGCCGCCCCTTCCCCATCAGGAATGGATGGCTGGTAGCTGATGCCGCTAATGCCGACCGCTCCGTTGCGAAGTACCCCCCAGGCAAGGGACTCATTACGGGACACATACCCATTCACGGTACACAGATACTCCAGCGTCAGGTCCGCATCAATGGTCTTCAACAGGTACTTCCACGCATCCCGCATATTGAGAATCGCCTGTATGTCATCCAGCGAAACATGGCCCACGTTCACGCCAGAGAGGATGGTCTGGGTTTCAGGAAAGGTAACATTCCTGTTTTCCATCTGCATCCCGCAGTAAATGTTCTCGTCCCATTTCTTCTTAGCCAGAAACAAACTCTGCTCCCGCCTGAGCCTGTATTTATCCGTAAAATCCATCTCCTCATTCCTCTTTGATTGTCCGGCTCCGGGGCTCCCGACAGAACCAGCGGGCCGTTCCCCACCGAACCTCTGGTTCGAGCGGGGAACGAGCCGTACTGCTTTGCCTTATTAGCGCCAGGGGCTCCGCCCCCGGCACCCCCGCTGGGAGGACCAGTCCTCCCAGACCCACCAGTAGGGCTTCTGTTGTTTTCCTCACTCTTCACTCCTCACTCAAACCGCAGGCTTTCCGTAACCGGCATCTTCACCGCCCGACGGGTCGGGAAAATCGCCATGAGGGACGCCAGAAGGGTTGCCACCACGCCGGAACCGATGATCACCGGCAGGTTCCACATGGAACGCATCTGGGAGCTAACCCGGTATCCGATGTTCCCCCCCATCTGTTCCGCCATAACCGAGATGTCTAAGCCGTACTTCACCATGGGGATGTTGATACAGCAGCCCGCGAAGATCCCCAAAAGGGAACCGATAAGCCCCACAAAGCCCGCTTCCATCATGTAGGTAAAGATCAACTGCCCGTCGGTCATGCCCAGGGCCCGCATCATCCCGATTTCCTTGGTCCGCTCCAGAATCGCCAGGAGCATGGTGTTGGCGATTCCCATGAAAGCCAGGATGAAGAGCAGGAGCGCTATGATCCGGTCGCTCATGTTTTCCGTGTTTTCATACCCCAGGTAGTCCGCCAGGTAGTCCTGCCAGGAAAAGACCGCCAGATTATCCGCCAGGGCTGCTCCCTGTTCCGCAAGCCCCGCTTCCAGGGCAGCCTGGATACGGGGGGCACTTTCGTTTTTGCCGGGCAGCTTTGCGTCAGGGGCGTTCTTTTGGCGGATCAGCAGTTCCGTAACATGGCCTTCCAGCATAAGCCCCGCCTCATCCTGCAGCACATCCAGGGGCATATAGGCGATATTGGCGTTGGTCATCGGATCCGGGGAATTGATCAGCCCCACCACTTTGGCGCTCATAAGCTGATTCACATGACGGATTGCCCCGGCATAACCCACCCGCACCATGGCGATCTGGATTTGATTCGAGAGGACCGCCGAGGCCAGGTAGTAGGCTTCGGTGAGTTCGTCGTATTCGTAGGCTTGGTGAAAGAGGGCCAGCTCAGAGGCGTCCAGGACCGGAGCGAGATCCACCTCGAATTTGGTCTTGCTTACCGCATCCGGCGCGGCCTTGATGTCGATCACCGTGGAGATCCGCACATCGTTGCGGCCTGCGGCGTCCAGGATGTCCCAGTACCGGGCAAGCTCGGCTGGGGGGATCTCTTTTTTCAGGATCATCCGGTCTTCCTGGGCCGCTATGTCCTCTTCGGTCATGGGATTCATGAACCCGCTTTTCTTCTTCTCCACCGGCTCATAGAGGGAGCGGATGAAGTCCTGGTCTTGATGGGGGGCAATTGGCAGGATGTCCTGTTCCAGTTCCCCCCGGGTGAGGCGCTGGGGGATGCCAACCTTGAGCTTTTCCGCTGCCAGGGCTCCCAGGGCAAGCTCAAAGGCGCCCTCCTGGATGTACCGGCCTGATTCCACGTAGGGCGTGTACCGGAGGAGCCGGCGTTCCGATGCAGGGGAAACGCCGTTGAACATGATGGGCGCCGAACCGGTCGCCGAATAGAGGGTCCCGGAAAAAACGAAGCGGGGGGCGCTGTCATAGCCCGCTTTGTCCAGCGCCGCGGCGTAGAATTCCCCGTGATCGAAACTCTCGTACATGGGGAACTCGTCTTTCTTCTCGAAGTACTGTTTGGTCTGGAGTTTTGCCGCCCCTTGTTCGTAGTTGACGATGTTCCGCCGGGATTCAGCGCTGGCCCCGGTGATCCAGCCGTCCATGAAGATGTACAGGGTAACGCTGATCATGATCCCCAGCACGGTCAGGATGGTTTTCACCTTGTGCCTGGCCAGGTTCCTGAAGGCGATGCGCTTCAGTTCAACCGCATTAAGGTTGATACTGGGGTTTATATCGAAGTGTGCCATTATTTTACCGTTTCCCCTTCAATCTGCCCGTCCCGGAGCATGATGATCCTGTGGGCATAGTCCATGACCATAGCGTCGTGGGTTGAGAAGATGAAGGTGGTCCCCACACGTTTGTTGAGCGTAACCATGAGTTCGAGGATTTCCTTCCCGGTTTTTGAGTCCAGATTCGCTGTCGGCTCGTCCGCGAGGATCAGGGCGGGCTGCTTCACCAGAGCCCGGGCAATAGCCACCCGCTGCTGCTGGCCGCCGGACATCTCCTTGGGTCTGCGGTTTTCCATGCCTGCCAGTCCCACATCCTGCAAGGCCTCCAGGGAACGTTCCCGGGCCTCTTGTTTGTTCACCCCCAGGAGGATGAGGGGGAAGGACACGTTTTCGATGCAGGAAAGCACTGGGATAAGGTTATACGCCTGAAAGATGAAGCCGATGCTGTTCCGCCGCAGGAGGGCGAGCTGCTTTTTCGACAGGGATGCGGTATTGGAACCGGCGATGCTGATCTCCCCGGCGGTGATGGTATCCAGACACCCGGTCAGGTGCAGGAAGGTTGACTTGCCGCTTCCCGACGGCCCGGCAATGGCGGCAAACTCCCCGCCTTCGAATGAGAGGTTCACCCCCCGCAGGGCATGTACCTCGATCCCATTTAAGGAATAATCCTTAACCACATTAACCGCTTTTACTACGATCATACAAAACCTCCATTTTCCTTCCCGCTTTAACTAGTCCCTATTACCTTTCTTCACCTCATTCAGCGCTTCCAAGCCGAAAATCCCCCCGGCCTTGAGTTCCTCGGTGATGGAATTGGGGACCAGCATCATGGAGTTCCCCGCCTTGAGACCCTCGTTTAATATGGAAAGAATCTTCAGCTTCATGGCCGGTTCGGTCTTGGCGTAAATCTGCACCGCCTCTTCCAGTCTCCGGGCAATCTCGATCTCCGCTTCTGCCAGGAGAATTCGGCCCTTCTTTTCCCGTTCCGCCTGGGCAAGCCGGGACAGGGAATCCTGCAAGGCTTCCGGGATTTGGATATCCGTAATCTCGATATACTGAACCGTGATGCCCCACTCGGTGGTCTGCTTGTCAACCTCAACCTGTATCTGGTTTTCGATAATGTCGCCACGCTCAAGGAAGGTGGAAAGGTTATTACTGCTCACCGCGTTCCGCAGCGCTGCCTTGGATGCCAAAACCACCGCCTCCTGATAGTCCTCCACTTCCAGCACCGCTTTTTGCGGGTCCCAAACCAGCCAGAAACAGAACGCGTCCACCGTAACGGTTACCGAATCCAGGGTGAGGGTTTCCTGGGCGGAAAAATCCGTAACCCGAATACGGATGTCCACGGTCTTGGCAACCCGGTCCGCCAGGGGGATGAGGGTGAAGAGACCCGGCCCCCGGACAGCCTTGAACCGGCCAAAGCGCAGCACAATGGCCCGTTCCCACTCGTCCAGCTTTTGTATTGATGGGGCGATGAGTACCGCCAGGGAAGCAAAGAGGATGACTAAACCGAATTGGGGAAATCCCATAAATCCCGCGATACACAGGACCAGCAGATAAATTTTTATTCCTGCGCTCCACCGGGGAAAGAACAGCATCAGGACTATGACCCCCAGGGGAACCCCTAACAGAAGCCCTAATTCCATGAGGGAAGGCATAGCGCCTCTCAGAAATAAAACCGCCAGGACAAAGAGGATACCAATAACCAGGAAGCCTATCCCCACCGCGTTCAGGGTAAAATCCCGCTGTTTTTCTCTGAGGCGCAGATTTTTTATCAGTGGCTTCTGTTCCCTTCTCTTTTGTTCTGGTCTCTCTTTTGAAAATTTCATAATAACCCTCCTTAACAACACACGCTGCTCAATCAGCATAATCCTGAATGAGGCTGATAAGCGCCGCTTTATCCACTCCCAGCTTTTCCAGCTCCTGGATAAAGCGTCCAAGAACTTCCTGTATTTTCCGCCCTCTCCCATCCTCT
The DNA here is from genome assembly GCA_031290455.1 of Treponema sp. Lineage (GTDB taxonomy): Bacteria > Spirochaetota > Spirochaetia > Treponematales > Breznakiellaceae > JAITNP01. Next base: position 14,563 of record JAITNP010000112.1, read on the forward strand.
TCAGGCAGGGGTTTTTTATCCGAAATATAGGTGCCGCTCCCCACTTGGGTCGCCAGGATACCCCTGATTTCCAGTTCACCGTATGCCTTGGCAATGGTGTTAGGGTTGATCTTCAGCTCCACTGCCAAAGACCGGATAGTAGGCAGCCGGTCCCCAGGCCGCATCCGTTCAGATAGGATGGCATATTCTATCTGTTGGATTATCTGCCGGTATATCGGTACCCCATTGACCGGGTCCAGAGAAAAACGTATACATCGTTC
>JAITNP010000207.1 GCA_031290455.1 Treponema sp.
GGTACCGGGGTGGAACTGAACGAGCTTTTTACCAGTTTTGAACAGGGGGCAATGAAAGAGACCGAGAGTGATTTTGATCTTGCCCTGGATGGGAAGGGGTTCTTTACCGTGGCCACCCCCTGGGGCGAGCGGTATACCCGGAATGGTTCCTTTCAGCTTGGTAAAGAGGGGTACCTTGAAACCAAGGAAGGGTATCCCGTGCTGGGGGAACAGGGACCTATCAAGGTGAAGGCCAACAATTTTCAGGTTGATAAAAGCGGCCGGGTCTGGATTAACGCCGCGGTTGCCGATGATCCGGATCGCATGATTTCCCGGGAAAACAACACCTGGGAAGATACCACCCTCCTGGATACCCTGAAGATAGTGGAATTTGATGTGGACCGGTACCTGCAAAAACAAGGCTCCAGCCTGTATCGTTCCACCGACATTTCCGGGGATGCCCATATCATCGAAGCAGGCAGCCGGCCCCGGGTGGTGCAGGGCTTTACCGAAGCGGCCAATGTTGATCCGGTCATTGAAATGGTCCAGATGATCGAAGTGAACCGGGCGTATGAGGCTAATCAGAAGGTGATTCAAACCGGTGATTCCATGCTGGGCACCTTAATTAATCAGGTAGCCAAAGTTAGTTAAGTAAGAGGTATACCACTATGGTACGAAGTTTATGGACCGGCGCTTCCGGGATGATAGGCCAGCAGGCCAATATTGATACGATTTCCAATAACCTGGCGAATGTGAATACCGTCGGCTATAAGAAGATGCGGGCAGATTTTGAGGATCTCCTCTATCAAACCGTGAAAACCGCGGGGACCCCCGCCACCGAGGACTCGGTAGTGCCGGTGGGGGTGCAGATGGGCCATGGGGTCAGGCTCGCCGATACCCAGCGGATGTTTACCCAGGGGTCGCCCCAGAACACCGAAAATGTAACTGATATGGCCATCATTGGGGATGGCTTCTTTCGGATTCAGATGTATGATGGCAGTTATGCCTATACCCGAAATGGCGGTTTTGAAGTGGATTCCGACGGACGGATGGTAACCGCCAACGGCTATTGGCTGCTCCCGGACATTGTCATGCCCGAACATTTTCTTCCCCAGAGTATCAATGTGTCCAAGGACGGCAGGGTTACGGTGATGGTCCCGGAAATTGATGAAAATGATCCGGTTCAGGTAGGCCAGATTGAGCTGTACCGCTTTCCTAACCCGGTTGGGCTTACCGCCGTGGGGGAAAACCTCTACAAGATTACCGAGGCATCGGGAGAGCCTATCCCCGGCAGGCCCGGATTCGAAGGGATGGGGCAGATTTACCACAAATTCCTGGAAATGTCCAATGTTTCGGTGGTCCGGGAAATGGTGGACCTTATCGTGGCCCAGCGCGCTTATGAATTCAATTCAAAAACCATACAAACCAGTGACAGTATGCTCGGCACTGCCACAAGTTTAAAGCGATAACGAATCGTGAGGGAACATAGATGGGTGTAGAAACCGTAGGCTCTTTGTATCTTGATGATGTGCGACTTGGGTCTTCCGCATTGGGAAACAAGGGCAAAAATTCGGCTGCCGGTAAATCCCGGGGAAATGATACGGGCTTTGACCGGCTGCTTGAAAAGGTCCAGACTGGGGTGCAGCCGGCGAAAGAATCATCCGCTGCGGTAAACAAAAAGCCGGTAATCGACAAAACCGATAAGCTCTATGAACAATGTGAGGCCCTGGAAACTTTTCTCATCAAGAATCTCATTAATGGTATGCGTAATACCGTCCAGAAATCGGAATTGCTGGAGGGCGGCTTTGCGGGGGACATGTACGAGGATATGCTCTACGACGAATACGCCAAGGACTTCACCAAAAACGCCCGCTTGGGATTTGCGGAATTGGCGTATCTGGAACTTACGGACCAGCGGGGCAAGCTCATAGCGGCCCATGAGTAAGAATACCCATGAACCATATATCCCGGAACTGGGTATTGAGTATCCGGCAAATCCGGATGAACACATGGGACCGGTACGCTATGAAGTGGAACTTGTCCTGAATGAACAGTATCCCTTTCTGGATCGCTCTCTGGGTTTTAGAATAAAAAGCGCCCTCCTTTATTTTGGTATCTTTACCCTGGTTTTTGTGATTGCCCCTATCCGTTTTGGGCTAAAAATAGAAGGCCGGAGGTATTTAAAGCAGTACCGGTCCTTACTGCGGAACGGCGCCATGACCGTCTCGAATCACATGTTACGCTGGGATTTGCTCTGTGTGCTCCAGGCGATCCGGTTCCGGCGCCTGTATTTCCCCGCATGGAAAGAAAATCTTTCCGGCCCGGACCGGGGTGTTATCCGGCTGGCCGGAGGTATTCCGGTACCCACGGATATTCATAGCATGAAGCACTTTAATCAGGCTTTTGAGGATCTCCACGCCCGCAAAAAATGGATTCATGTATTCCCCGAAAGCAGCAACTGGTTCTATTATCAGCCTATCCGTCCTTTTAAAAAGGGGATGTTTACCTTGGCCTACAAATTCAACATACCGGTCATTCCCCTAGCCTTTTCCTACCGTAAGCCCACGGGCCTGTACCGGCTTTTCAAGAAGAACTATCCCCTCATAACCCTGCGGATGGGAGCGCCTTTGCTGCCGGATATAACGCTACCTCGGAAGGAAGCGGTGAACCTCCTGCGCGAGGAATGTCACCGGAAAATCGTTGAACTTGCGGGCATTACGAACAATCCCTATCCCGCTGAAGGGGACTGAGCTCAAATACGGGAAATAGCAGAAAAGCAATTGGCCTGCAAAACCGAGGGGGAAGGGAAGCGTATATTACAAAATCTGCCAATCATGGCCGAGCGGCGCTTAGGTCAAGTTGACGGCAGTGGTTTTTTATCGTTCCAT
>JAITNP010000028.1 GCA_031290455.1 Treponema sp.
TGCGATTTATTGTTATGCGTGGATCAGGACAGAATCTTCCTCACTTTCGTTGAGTGTGTAGGTTTCCACACCCGGCGAATCATCGTGAACAAGACAATCCTCATCATATTCACGCATAGCCACATCATCTATCGCGCCAATTTTATATAAACCCTGCGCCATTTCGTGGATAACCATGAGCATTTCACTCTGATACTTTTTCTTCATATTCATGTCTCCTATATTTCATTATATTCTCCCATCGCCACCAACGCATCAAGCTGTTTATCAGTTAAGAGAAATAAACTTTGCGCCATTTTTTTATCTTTTTGCAATTCTTTTCCACTGATATTGTCCTGATCCGACTTGGCAAAACCGTACACAAAAAATGTCCGCATCCCGCTCTTGAAAAAGACAATAACCCGGTAGCCTCCGGATCTGCCTTCATTGAGACGGGCCACGCGCTGCTTGTACACCCCGCCACCCAGGTCAACATCGGCTTGTCCGGCCTCAAGAATACCGGCTATATCCTTCAGTTCATCGTCGGAAATCCCGTTCTTTTGGGCAAACCGTGTAAACTACCTGTTCTTGAATATCCTCATACAACCCGTATTCACGGTAGCGGAGATAAGGCAGGCTCGTCAAGTAATGAACCGCGGATAATCTTCACTGAGCTTCGCCGCCCCTCGATTGCCTCGGCGAGACACTCCCAGGTGTACTTCAATAGGTTTGAGCAATAAGGGATGCAGAAACGGCTTGGTTATGTAATCAATTGCCCCAAGACTTAAACCTTTCAGTTCGTCATCCGAATCGCTTTTGCCGGTCAGAGAAAAACAGGTATATCTTTTGTTTCGTCCTTCGCTTTCAGGATTTTGATGACTTCATATCCATTCATGTCCGGCATATCCACATCGAGTAATATCAATGCTGGTTTATTGTTCATCAAGACATTCTTCCCGGCCAGGAGATTTGCCGCGTTATCATCCACCAGAATAATAAGCTCCCGCTTGGTTACCATAGGTCATACACCCTCCTCATTGAGTAAGGTCTTAATGGTTTCGATTGCTTCTTTGAATTCGGCCATCAGGACCTGCTGGGAAATCTGGTCAAGGGCTTCCCTCTCAGGAAGATTCAGGGGCAGCTTTCCTTCCTCAAGGGTATTGATGAGCCGATCAATATCCTCGATATTTTCCCCTGCTAAGGCATCCTGCAATTGTAAAAACAGTTCCCGCTGCGCGGTCCCTACCGCAGCTCCTGGATCCTCCGGGACCGTGGTGCCCCCCAGGGCGACGCGGATCTGCTGTACCAGTGCTTCTAAGTGTCTGCAAAAGTCCCCGGTCCTTTCCCGGATAAAGGTCATGTCCCCGTTTTTTCCCGCCATCTCAAGGAGCCGGGCCTCCTCGGATAAGGCGGCAGCGCCAATGGAAGCGGAGGCGCTTTTCAGGGCATGTACCTGGGTGGTGAAACCGGCGAGGTTTGAACGCTCATCCACTGAGAAGTGGTCCAGCGTTTTAAGCCGGTCTTCGGCATCCCGGCAATAGGTGGACAACACCCCCCGATAGCCCGATTCTGTTCCCCCGGTCATGGTTATCCCCTGACGAACATCTATCCCCTCAATTACCAGACCAGGACCCCTGATGTGGGCATCCCGTTTCATATCGTGCCGCATCTTGATCCGTTTGTCCAGGGGGATCCACTTTTCCATGATATCATCCAGCTTGGAAATTTCTATGGGCTTTGCGAGGTAATCATTGAAACCTTTTGCCAAAAACATTTCCTTCATCCCGGAAATGGCATTGGCAGTTAAGGCGATAATGGGCATATCCCGGGCATAGTCCACATCCAGCCCCCGGATGGCTGCGGTGGTTTCTATACCGTCCATCTCCGGCATCATGTGATCCATAAACACCACATCATAGGGACGCTCCCTGACAAGAGCGATTGCCTCCTTCCCGCTGGTACAGGTGTGAATTTCCGTTTGATACAGGGCCAGCAAGCCCTGAGCCACCTGTAAGTTGGTGACAATGTCATCGACAATCAGCAGTTTCGCTGTCGGGGCGGTAAAACGGACAGTAACTTTTTCCCGGCAATCGACAGTTATCACGTCATTCAGGATATTCGCGATAGGAACCGTGTAGGCAGGCATGGTGATGATGGGAATGTTCTGAAAGGACGCGATTTCACCGGCATCAACCAGCAGGACCGGAAGGGTAGGCAGTTCCTGGTCTTTTATCAAGGCTATGGTTTTTTCCGCACGAGCGGCGGGGCAAAAGGCAAAGGAATAGGCGCCCCCCCTAAGCTCCTGGTAAAACGCGCTGGTTTCAGTGGTAAGGGTTACCGGCACCCCAAGGTTTTCAAGGGAATAGAGCAAGGACTCTGCATAGCCTTTTCGGGTTTCATAGAGGAGGACCTTTTTAGTCTGGGGATCCTCTACCTGAGCGATAGGTGCCCGGTTCTTCACCTGCTGGGGAATGGTGACCGTAAAGGTACTGCCCTCACCGTACCGGCTTTCCACCGCAATATCCCCGCCCATGAGCCTGCAGAGGTTACGGCTTATGGCAAGTCCCAGGCCGGTCCCCTCAATCCCCTCGTTTTTATGGGTATCGAATTGGACAAATTCACCGAAGAGTTTTTCCGTATCATCCGGTTTGATACCGATACCGGTGTCAGACACCTTAAAGGTAAGCATGATATCCCCCTGTGGAGATACTTCTGTTGCTGCAATCGTAAATAAGATATACCCTTCCTTGGTATATTTGGCCGCGTTGCTGAGGATGTTCAAAAGCACCTGCCGTACCCGGACTTTATCACCAATCATGGTATTCGGGAGTCTGCTGTCAATATTGGCAATAAAGATGATGGGCTTTTCGGCAATACGCATCCGGATAATACTGATGACATCGTTTATCTCGGAAGCAAAAAGATATTCCGAGGGGACAAGCTCCAGTTTGCCGGACTCGATTTTTGAGAAATCTAATATATCATTGATAATAGCCAGCAGGTTGGATCCCGCCTGTTTAATGCTCAGGGCATGTTCATAGACATCCGCCGCTATATCCTTGCGCAGGATAAGTTCCGCCATCCCCAGGATCGCGTTCATGGGGGTACGGATCTCATGGCTGGTGTTGGCAAGAAAGTTGCTTTTTGCCAGGGCCGCGGCCTCGGCGTTTTGCCGTTCCCGCTCAAGCTGGGAAATGAGCTGTTCCCGCTCGGTAACATCCGATACCTCAATGACCGCGCACAACAGTTCATCAAAGTTGTCATACTGGTACATGACGGTAAGGTGACAGAGGGCCTGGTTATTGCGGGCGATAGTCCGGTACGTATCCTGTACCGGCGCCGAAGCCCTGTGGCGGATAAACCCGCCTGGGGCGATACCCTCAAATTGAAACAAATCCCCCAGGGTTTTTCCCCGGATTTCTTTCAGGGATAAGCCGAAAAATCCCAGGGCGCCGGTATTGGCGTAAAAGATGTTCCCCTGAAAACTGGCGAACAAAAAGGGTGTCCGTACCGTAGCAAACACAATCTCAGCAGCTTTGGTATCTGCGATCAAACGAATATTGTACTGTTTGGTAAAAAAAAACAGTACAACCACAATCGCAGTTTGTACGAAGCATCCAAAGAGACGCGAATCCGGCACGAAGAACCGGATGTACAAAAGGTAATCGCCGAATACAAACAGGGGAATGAGGGCTAATGAAAAATACCATTCCCGCTTGAAGCGCATCTTGATTGCTATTTCCAATAATATGGCGATACAGAGCAGGGGGGACAATACATTGAACAAGATGTATGCGTAATAGATAGGACTGTCCCCGGAGCTCATGACCAAGGCGCCATGTATAATTTCCACGTTCACATAGTACCCCAGGCCATGAAAAATCATAAAAAACAGGTACAAGATGATTTGAATAATCAGGCCATATTTTCCAAGTTTTGAGGCGTCACTTTTTTGATACATCGCCGAGGTAATGATGGGCAGGGCGGCGGAGGTAACCCCTTCAGCCACAAACAGCCCCAGCTTACTCAGCCAGGGCGAAAATTGCATGTAGCACAGCCACATACCGACGGTCCAGATCATCGAGCCAAAACTGCACAGATACAAAGGAATATTTGCCTTGAGCGCTTTCCGGCTGTCATAGAGGGAGTAGATGCCCACCAAAAACATCAATACCGCAGGGATCATCAAGAAATATAATATCAGCATGGTTAGGGTTGTCCTCCAGGGGACTAAAAGGTGAATTTAGTATATCGTAAAGAAGGCGTTTCCTGTCAATACCCGGCGGCCGTTACCAGGAAGGGAACGGTCAAGGATGGTGAATTTTTTTGGAATTTTTACATTTTTATATGGAACCCCCCAAACAGGTGTCAGACACTTTTTCACGAAGCCGGGGCCTCCACGCTCCGGTTTTTTATTTTGTTGCGGTACAACAAGTTATCATCACACGCTCATAACACCACATCAAAGATGCGCAGATATCCCTGGGTAACCCACACTTCCCTCGGCTCACGGTTCGTGCTCTTTCGTAAATCAAAGGTAACGAGATAGCTCCACGCCGCGCCCTTGCTCCGCTTTCAAGATGCCGGGGATCATACAAAATGAAAGCGCTCAATCTTCTAACACTGGCTCGTTCGTCATCAAAAACCATGCTATCGGTTCAATGCCTTGGGGCGGCTTTTTCACTGCAAACGGGGCATAGCGTACCTGCAACACGGTTTCCCGTTCTTTCAGATTACGCCTTGAATCGTGGGGGATTACCGTGTTTATGCAAAACGCGCATGACTTTAATCTCATCCGGTATATTCCGGCAGACGTTCTCCATCATAACCAACCATCGGTTGCTTGCTGTATTCTTCTATCGGACGGTTTTTCTTTACTTCTTTCGGCATCGTATCATCTTTCACCTGCGGACGATTGTAATGCATCGGATCCAACACGCCGTGTACCAGCCCATCAGGGCTCACGGCTATACAACGGTGGATAGTGACTCCCTTCGTTTTGTTACTGATATATCCTATGCCTTTCGTCTTTTCATGCGTGTCGTAATTTAACGATGTCCTATTCTGCACCGCCAGTATCACGCTTTCCCCGGCAATCCGTTTGATTGTTGCCGCTTGATGCTCGCGCAGCGCTTTTGCACCATGTTTTCAAGTGCTTTTTTAACTTTATAGACAGACGCTCTGTAGTGGCTGGTCATTACCGGTTTGGTATCGGC
>JAITNP010000233.1 GCA_031290455.1 Treponema sp.
ATCTTCAATAACGAGCTTGCGGAAGTGCTGCATTTCCTTGTCAATGACAATGAACGCAAGTTCCTGGCGGTTGGCCGATGTGGGCGTATATCGTCCCGCCTCGATAACCTGTTTGATAACTTCTTTTTCAACCGGACGGGCCTGAAACTGGCGGGTCGAACGCCTTGCCTTGATAAATGACACGATTTCATCCGCCGTGAAATTCCACGCGGTAATGTCAACTACATCCGCCATATCGTAATCCGTGATTTCAAAAGCGTTCGCCGGACAGATAGCGACACAATGCCCGCATAGCAAGCCGCATTCACTCACCGTCTTCGCCTTCCCGTTTTCAATCGCGAGCATGTGGATATGACATTCCTGGACGCAAGCGGCGCACCCTATGCATTTTTCCGTATCAATGTTAATCATTTTTACTCTCCTGCCGATATTTTATCACAATTCCTTCCGGTTGTCTATCCCCGCCACGGATGGCGGGGCATCCCATTTTCAGAAAAATTTCGGGTTTTATTTCGCATAACTGTTTATAGACGACATAAAATGTGTCTAATATTCTGAGAGATTGGTGCTTACATCGCATATTCCAACCATGCTTCCCGATAAGGAGCAATTTCCGGGATAGCAGTCTTCACCACCTCCTGATAGTTGATCTCAAAATCCCCGGCAAGGTCCCCCAGTTTTTTGCCGGTCAGAGCCATCTTGGCGGTCATGGCCGCACCCAAGGCAGTGGCTTCCACAATATCGGTAAGGAAAACCGGGTTGTTCCTCAAAGCCGCAGAAAGGAGGACATTGTAGGCTTCGTTTTTCCTGAACCCCCCTTCGGTAAAAACCGCGGTCCCCGGCGCAAGGCCGGTCCGTTCCAAGGCGGTGATGGTCTGCATGACCAGGGATATCCGCAACAGGGCATTACCCGTTTCGTAACGGTTAAAACAGGGAGGGATGCGCTTTTGGGCGCGGATATCCGCGAAAGAGTACTCCCTGCCGTTTTCCACCACCCGGGGTTTTGACCGGGGAAACTGGCCGGAACCTGCGGTAAGTTCCGGCATGAGGAAGGCACTTTTTTCCTGTAGGATGGAACGGTAGCGGGATGGATGATAGGGGGGTAAATCATTCCGCCCATGGATAGCCTTGAGTACCCCGGACCAGGTTTCAAATTCCTGCCCCCCCAGGAAGATCGCGGTTTTTACCGGTGTGCCAAAGGCGGAAATATTGAAGAAGACCACCTTGCCCAATTCTTCAGGGGTGAATCCGTATTGTTTGACCGGATTCATGCTGACACACCAGGTTCCGGTGGAATTGAGTACAAACCCGGTTTCCCCCTGTTTTGCGCAGTGGGGGAGGAGGGAGGAATTGGAATCATGAAGCCCCAGGGTAAGGATCACCTCCGGGGAAAGACCGGTTTTTTCGGCAAGTTCCGTGGTAATGGTTCCCAGCACATCCCAGGAGGCGCTCAGGTGTTTCGGCATGAAACCGGCGACTCCCAGGCCCTCCGCCACCGAGGAAAGGCGGCCCGCAACATGATCCCAGAGGTAGCCATGGCTGCCCATATAGGTTCCCTCCGCCCCGGTGTTCCCTGAGAAGCGGTACCCCCAGTACTGGGGATATTGCAGCAGGTGAACCGTCTGCTTACATTGTTCCGGGTATTGTTCCTGGGCAAAGAAAATTCCCTTGCCCGTATTGATCAGGGCTTTAAAATAGGGGGTGCCGGTCCGGGCCTGCAATTCTTCCGGGGAACCGAAGCGCGCATAGAACCGCTCATGAAAATCATCCCCCGGTTCATGGGTATAGTACACGCAGGGTGCCGATGGCTTACCGTCTTTTCCCACGCATACAAAGGTTGCCCCATGGGTCGTAACGGCAATCACCTTGATCGGATAGGTCCGTGCGTAAGCGGCGAGTTCCTGGATAAACCATTCCTCCATGGCCGCAAGATCATGGGTTTCAATCCCGTCGATGCGGTGAGGCGGAAAATTCTGGTATCGGGCATCAATCTGTTTCAGGGCATCATCATAGAGGGCGACCTTTTTATTGGTCATCCCAATATCTATCACTGCAATGGCATAATCCATTATGTACAGCTCCCTAGGGCTATTTTTTGTGCGATGTTCACCGCTGATTCTTCAGGATGATAGCAATCCAGTTCCCTGCCCGCCGCCGCATACAGGGCGATCCGGGCTGCCAAGGGCGTTCTGGCAAAAGGGTTTTCTGGTGAAAAGATGTTGAGCCGGGGATCCACCGAACCCAGCCGTTCATGAGCAATGAGGGCCCAGGTGGTATCCACCAGATGACGGTATGCCGGAGCTACTACTTCTGGGCAGTTAAAGGATTGACGGGAACTGTTAATATCCACCCCTGAAATTTCCATGAAACCCTGTTCCGCACAGAGTCGCCTGACCCGGAAAAGCTGCTCCTCAGTATTCCGGGGGGGCATGTAAGTAATCGCCCGGTATCCAAGGCAGGCTAATTCGTCGAAAAGGGCTTCAAGATAGGCATCCTCGAATTGTTCTGCCTGCTTGTCCCCGGTGGGAGATTCCCCTACATCCCCCAGGTAGGCGTAGGCCGGAATTGCCCCGATGGAACAGGCAAAGTTCACCACCTCGGCAGCGGGGATACCTTCCTTTTCATTGGGCTGGATGAAGATCCGGGGAAGCACCGTTGATTTCAAGGCCCCCAGCAGATCAAAGCAATAATGGGGATTGGCCGGTTCCGAAAGCAGGGCCGTGATTTTTGCCCCCGGCTCTACCCCGAACCGGGCTGTAAGTCCCTGCACCAAGGCCGGCCCTTTCCCGTAGTGGTGGATGATCTTTTCAGCCATCGCGGCCAAAAGATGCCGCTCAGTTATTTCCCCGCCCCGGGCATATTGGGAATGATCCAGAATATCCCTTTCAAAATCAATTTCCTCAAGACCTGTTTCTTGCAGCAGGGCATTAGCCGTCTCGGTCATGTTTCTGGTTCGCAGGAGCCGCTCCGCCCGGATGGGCTTGAGAAATTCCCCGGCCAGCCCAATCTTCGGCTTCGGTATCCCCTGGACAGTCATGTACACCAACCCAACAGAATCGGGATTGTTGATTTTTCTGTCAGCAAAGGGGCTGGGGGTTCCATCATGGCTTTTTTTAAAACTCACCCGAACCTCGAAGCCCACACAGCCCCCAATGCCCAGTTCCGCGCAGGCGGCGAGCATCTCCTGAGCCGCGGCAATGGAATCGTGATCCACCGAACCTGCGGCCTCAAGCCCCGCATTTCGCGCCTGTAAGGCCGCCATGCTGGGAGTATAGGGGCTAAAACTGTAAATCGTGTGAATGTGGTTGTTGATTTCCCCGGTCTTGTGTATCCCCGCATACAATCCCGGTGGTTCCGCTTCCCGGGTCTTGAGCGCTCCAAGACGCTCCAATGGATCCGCCTGGGGATCGTTAATCAGCCCTAGATAATCCTTCATCATTGCCTTTTATGATACCACCTTTGAAAGCCCCGCGCCGATGGCAGTGGTATATTCCGCATCCGGGGGATATTCAAATACTATCCCATATATTCTCGTAATATGGGTGAGGATTGCTTTCCCTATGATATTATCACCGCCCCGGCCGGTAACAATGACCCGATCCAGGTTCTTGCTCTTTGCCGCAAAGACCGAAATGATCCCGATGACCTGATAGACCAGGTTGAGAATCCCCACGGCAATATCCTCATTCTTCGCCGTGTCCAGCATCTTACCAAAATTGGAGGCCGTCGCTTCCTTATCGAGAAAGCTGATATCCGTTTCTATAATATCTTCCATAAGGAGGTCAACCTGGTTCAGATTTCCCGAAGCGGCCAGTTCCATGATGTCGCTGAAACTGGAAATTGAGAGCAGTTTCTTTGCCAGCCCCAGGATGGTACCCCCGCCAACCCCGGAGCCTCCCACATGGGCTATCCGGTCTTTTTTCGCCTCAATGATGGCGGTTCCGGTGCCGATGTTGGTGATGATGATGTTGTCCTTGCCCGAAAGGAACATCCCCCCAATGCCGATGGCGGTAATTTCATCAACCTTTTCTGTGGGGATGCCGAAGAGGTTGTTTTTTATCTTGGTCGCCCCCGCGCCGGTGATCATGATGTTTTGTATCTCCCCCAGGGTAATATCATGCTCCACCAGCATTTTACCGAAGGCCCCGGTCGCGGAGGTTACCGCGTCCACCGCCCGGGTCTTGATCTTCCTGATGATCCTGCCGGATTCAATGGACACCGCCTTGGTGATGGTACTGCCTATATCAATCCCTACTATCAATTGCTCATCCTTACCGTTGAAGGTGTAACCGTTCCCCGCGTGATAGCCTATTACTCACCCCTAGAGGTGCGCTGTTTTTCCAGCGGAAGGGCATCCTGAAAGATTTCTCCTCGGTCCTCCTTTCACGAGCTTTCGTGACGCAGGGGCAAGGTTAGCTTTAGCCGTGGGGTAGCTGACGATCAACCTAAGCCGGACTTGCGGCGGGTATAGACATCATAGAATACCGCAAGGAGGAGGATCAGGGCCTTCACCACATACTGCCAATGCTGACCGAGGTTCATCAGGGACATGCCATTATTGATGGCGCTCATCACCAGTCCGCCAATGATGACACCGACGACCGTACCGATGCCCCCTGATGCGGATACCCCGCCAATGTAACAGGCGGCAATGGCGTCCATTTCAAAGAGATTACCGGCCTGGGGGAGGGCGCTGTTCATGTACCCAGTGGAAATGACCGCGGCCAGTCCCGACAGACCGCCCATAATGCAGAAGACCAGGAAGACAACCAGCTCCGAGTTGATACCAGAGAGTTTTGCCGAACGGGCGTTGCCGCCAACGGCATAGATGTACCGGCCGAGGACGGTGTTCATCATCATAAAGTGGAAGACGAGAACGGTGATGCCCAACACCACAACCACGGTCGGGAGTCCACGATAGGTGGCAAAACGCTGGGCAAGGGCGAGAATCAGCACGCCAATGACGAGGAGCTTACCAATAAAGAAGGGCATCGGGGTGATCTCGAAGTTGTTCTGTATTTTGCGGCGGCGCCCTATCATTTCGGTAATAACGAAAATTGCGAAAACCACGAGACCAAGGATGATGGCGGTGAGATGAACCCCTCCCACTTGCAGGCTGGAAATGTCCGCCATGCCTGAGGCAAGCTGCTTGTACCCGTCGTCTTTGAGACTGATAGGGTTTACATTGGTGATCAGGTAGGTGAGGCCCCGGAAGAGCAGCATGCCGGCCAGGGTGACAATGAAAGAAGGCATCCGCAGATAGGATGACCAAAACCCCTGAAACGCGCCGATGGCAACACCCACCACAATGGCCACCAAGAGGGTAACCAAAAGCCCTGCGCCGGCATTATAGACCATGGCGCTTATGGCGCCGACAAAGGCGCACACCGAACCAACCGAGAGGTCTATCCCGCCGACGATGATCACCTGCACCATACCGACGGCCAGGATGAGCACATACCCATACTGGATAAAAATATTGGTAAAATTGCGGGAATTGAGGTTGGTCCCGCCGGTCAGGAAGGCAAAGACGATCATGATCAAAGCCAGCATGATGAACATGGAATAATTCCTGATGTTGTTTTTGACCAAACTCCCGACATCTGCCTTTTGTACCGTAACTACACTCATATAGAAACTCCTTATTCATTAACTAACGCTATGCGCATGATCTTTTCCTGGGTTGCTTCACCATGCATGAGCATTCCCTTGATCTTTCCCTCATTCATCACATAAATCCGGTCCGCCATGCCCAAGGCTTCGGGCAATTCGGAGGATATCATGATGACGCTCTTCCCCATTGCCACCAGTTTATTCAGGATGCCATAGATTTCCGACTTGGCCCCCACGTCGATGCCCCGAGTAGGCTCGTCCACGATGAAAATATCCGGGTCGGAAAGCAGGGTACGGCTCAATACCACCTTTTGCTGGTTGCCGCCGGAAAGGTTCCGGGTAAGCTGGTTGATGGACGGGGTCTTAATGCGCAGATCCTTGCGGTATTTTTCAGCTTCCACAATCTCACGCTGGGCATCCACCACACCGGCCTTGGAAATTTTATCCAGACTCGAATGGGTAATATTGGTCTTTATGTCCTGAATCAGGATGAGCCCGAGGATCTTCCGGTCTTCCGAGACATAGCCGACACCCGCCTTGATCGCCTGCTTGACCGTATTAAGGAAGACCTGTTTTCCCTTGAGATATAACTCGCCTTCGCTGGCGGAGCCGTAGGATTTACCGTACAGGCCCATCATCAGCTCGGTACGGCCCGCACCCATGGGCCCACAAAAGGCGAGAATCTCTCCTTTACGCAGATAGAAGGAAGCGTTATCAACAACCTTGATTGCATGGTATTCCGGGTGGTACACGGTCCAGTTTTTGACTTCCATGACCGTTTCACCGGGGGTGGACTTTCGCTCCGGGAAGTAGTGGGTAAGGTCCCGGCCCACCATGCCTTTGATGATCATGTCCTGGGTAAGTTTGTCGGCCTTAACGTCAAAACTGGAGATAGTCGCCCCGTCGCGGAGTATCGTAACCGTATCGGCAATCTGTAATACTTCGTTCAGTTTGTGGGAGATCATCACCGAAGTGATACCTTGCTTTTTAAATTCGATGATGAGGTCGAGGAGTTTCGCGCTTTCATCATCATTTAATGAAGACGTTGGTTCATCCAGAATGAGGAGTTCCACCTGCTTGGACAAGGCCCGGGCGATTTCCACGAGCTGCTGCTTGCCGACCCCCAGTTTACTGACCACTGTGGAAGGTTTTTCCTTTAAGCCCACCCGGTCGAGGTATTTTTGTGATTCTTTTATATAAAAATTCCAGTTGATAATACCCATACGGGTTTTCATGTGCCCGAGAAACAGATTTTCATAAATGGAAAGATAGGGGCTTAAGGCCAGTTCCTGATGAATGATGGCAAGCCCTTCTTTTTCGCTGTCCTTGACACTGCGGTAATTGGTCTCTTTTCCTTTATAATACACCTTTCCTTCATAGCTGCCCTTGGGATAAACCCCGCTTATGACGCTCATCAGGGTGGACTTACCAGCGCCATTCTCACCGCAAAGGGAGTGGATCTCTCCTTTTTTGACTTTCAGATTAACATTATTGAGTGCCCGTACACCGGGAAAATCCTTGGTCAGGTTCTCAATATTCAGAATGTACTCGTTACTCAATTGCACCCTCCTCTCAATGAGGAGTGAGGACTTAGGAGTGAAGAATAAAGAAGATAGGTGGTGATGCAACACTCCCAACTCCCCTTTCCTTTCCTAACCCCTCTCTCCTTAACCCCTCTCTCCTAATCCCTACCCCTCACTATTTTAGTCCGTTGGTGGTGATTTCTTCGGTGGTATAGAAGTTTGCATCTACCGGAACCTTCCAGTTGTCTTTAGTGATGAGAATAGGTTCTAAAAGGTAGGCTTTTACTACCTTTTTACCGGTGTCGCCGATGCTGAGGAGGTCCTCTGAGGCGAGGGTCGCGCCGGGAATATTGATGGCTTGGAGTTTCACGATCTGATCCGCGAGGATGACCGCAGCTTCTGCCAGCTTGGTCGTATCCTTAAATACGGTCATGTACTGCTGGCCGTTCTTGATGGAAGCGGTGGAAGCGGCTTCGGCGTCCTGGCCGGTAACTACCGGAAGCTTGCTCGTATATTTGGCGTCCGCAAGGCACGCTTCGATGATGGCCCGGGCGAGGGTGTCGTTAGGGGCGAGTACCGCGTCAAGCACCACGTCTTTGGCATCGTTGTTGAGCAGGTTTTCCATCCGGGTCTTGGCGATGGGGGCCTGCCAGTTTTCAGTGGCGATACGCTGGAAGTTGGCGCTGTCCTTGGAGGTCTGGGGATAGGGTCCGACGACCTTGAGGACACCCTGCTCAATGTAGGGATTGAGCACACTCATGGCGCCGTCATAGAAGAAGAAAGCATTGCCATCAGTGGGGGAACCGGCAAAGAGGGTGATGGTCTTGGGCGCGTCGGCGGTGGCAGCCTTGAGGTTCAAGCCCTGCTCAATGCCCTGTCCCTGGAACTGACCAACTTTGAAGTTGTTGAACGTGATGTAATAATCATAGTCGGCAGATCCGGAGATGATCCGGTCGTAGGCGATGACCTGCACCTTGTCCTGAGCGGCGTCGGCAACGGCGGAGATGACCCCTTCGTTCACGCTGCCAATGATGATGGCCTTGGCGCCGTTGGTGAGGAAGTTCCCAATCTGGCGGTTCTGTACTGCCTGGTCGGCGTCACCGTAGGCGACTTCAGCGCGATAGCCCCGGGATTCCGCGTAAGACTTGAGAGCTGCACCGTCTTTCTGCCAGCGCTGGACGTGGGTCTCAGGCATGGCAATACCGATGAGGGTGGAACTGCTACTGTCCCCACTGCTAGTGCTGGTACCGGTACTGCTGGTCCCCCCGCTACCGCTCTTCTGGCAGCCGACAAAGGCAAAGGAGCCTATTGCCATCATGACAAGAAACTGTAATACGATCTTTTTCATTTGATCCTCCGTAATAAAGATAGTTAATCATATCACCAGTCTCATTATTTGGGAATTGTAATGATTTGACAAAAATAGCGAATTTAATTGAGTATATAAAATAGATCCTCACCGGCTTGGAATATTTTGATGTCAAATTTTTACTATTACGGGATGGTGTCAAAGTTGACCGTCCGGTACACATCCTCCCGGGAATGAAACCCATCCCGGATCACCACGTCCATATTCTCTTTGAACACGGCGATGGAATTTTCTATATATGAGGGAATCATGACGCCGCTTGCGTTATCCTCAAAGGTATCAGGAGGAACCGTACGTTTTTCCGCGATGGCTATGGCAAGCTGGGCGGCTCTGACCGCGAGCTTCCCGATGGGCTTGTATACCGTCATAAGCTGCACCCCTTCCACAATCCGCTGACAGCTTATCAGCTCCGCATCCTGGCCCACGACCACTACCTTCCCGGCAAGGCGGCGCTCGGACAAAAGCTGGATCACCGCCGAGGCGATCTGATCATTACCGCAGGAAATAGCGTCAAAATCAATAGTTTCCTCGAATATGGCTCCGACTTTTACCAGGGCTTCGTCAAAACTCCACTGATCAAGCCAAATTTCCCGAACCAACTCCAAGGCGCCGGACTCAATATGAGGATCAATTATTTCATGCAGGCCGGCGCTTATCGTGTAACTGTTGGAATCCACTATCGAACCGTTTACCACCAGGTACCGGCCTTGGGGGACCACTGCGGTCAGCGCCCGCCCAAAGTGCCGGCCTACCTCCCGGTTATCAAAGGAGATGTACGCGTCGATGGGGACCCCGGTGATCAGCCGGTCATAGGCAATGACCGGTATTCCTTTCTCTCGAACCTGGCGTATCACACCGCTGATTGCCTCGGTGTCATTGGCGATAACCACCAACAGGTCGATTTTCTGGCCCACCATGTAGTTGATCTGGGCAATCTGTTCCCGGGTCCCCCCGGCGGAGAGCTGGACTATCACCTTGGCCCCCAATTCCTGGGCCGCCCCGGAAAAGACCTTCATATCCTTGTTCCATCGCTCAATGATGAAGGTATCGGTGGCAATGGAAAACCCGATGGTGAGCTTATTCACGGCAGCCTTATCTGCGAGGCTACCGGCAGCTTTACCAGCACGGGTGGAAACGGACGGCGCCCCGGAGCCTGAAACCGGCGGGGGCGGCTTGTGATTACCGAAGCAGGCTGAAAAAAGAAACATCCCGCTGGCAACAATGACCAAGACGAATTGCTTTATTGGCATAGGTGTTTTGAAGAACCCGCTGGGAGAAATGTTTTCCGGGATACTGTCCTGCGATTGCTGGGGTGCATACCAGAGATTTTCCAAGGATGTAAAAACGGTCATACTACAACGGTGTTGAGACTGTCGGAAAAGTAGACAACACATAAAAACCATGCTATCCCGGATTCAATCACGAAGCGTAACGCTCCCTTGACCGCGAACAAAACGGTCAATGATCATGTTCACTAATTCTTTATCATCACTGATGCCGCTCAGTTCCTTTGCCTTGCTGACCATCTGGTCGTTTAATTCGATTGTCGCTATCATAGTTCGTCCTCCATTACCTGTATGCTACCACAAAAAAGGCGGTTTCGCAACTCACGGAACGCCATGAGGTGCGAAGGTGTACTCTGAAAAGACCTCGTAAGGCGTCCGATAGCCTAAAGCATTGCGGGAGCAATGCTTCCCCGTGGCCGGAGATGTCTTTGATACTGGTACCCCAAGCTACCGGGATCAGGAACTGTACTACCGTTTTTTGTGCCGGACATCCGCAGAGGAGGTACTGGTCCTCGCCGATGCACAGGGAGCGCCGGAACTGATAGTCTGCGCCGTTCCCTACCTACGGGACCAGGATATACCCATGGTCGCCCTGGGGCGCCTGTTTACCGCCCGTGGGCAAACCGTCCCGCTCTTCCCCCCTTCAAGCCCCAAACCCCGGTAATAGCAAAAAAGTGACATGGCTGCGAAAGCGGCTCCATTGTCAGGTTTGAGATTTTTTGCTATAATGAATATATGCCCCAATGGTCAAATATATGGAAAACCATTAACAAGTTCCCAGTAAAAGCGACGGATGTGCTGCATCAGCACTGGCAAAAGTGGCAAAAACTGATTAAGCCGATTATCCTCGGTCTGGGAGGTTGCATCATCCTGGTTTTATGTCTGAGGGTGATAGTGCCGATGATAAATCATGGCCCTAATACCTCGAGTCCTGCCCAGAAATTGGCGGATGCCTTTAAGCCCTTGGCTATTCCCCCGGAGGAACTCTTTCTCCCGGAGGAACCGGATTTTCTTCCGGGGGTACTCCTGGGCCGAGAGCCGCGGGACGCCTGGACTCCCGAGGATGCCCGGCCTTTTTGGACGGATCCTCTGGCAGCGGAGCCTGAATTGTGGCGGGATAGGATAGAAACCGTGATTGATGAGCTTATGGAAGGTATTCCATGATTAAACCGTTTCTCAAGAGACAGGCCCTGCTCCAGGTGGGGTTGATGGCAGCATGTTCCCTTATGGTATCCTGTAACCAAGGGGAGTTGCGCAATGGTCCCCCCAGGGATGCCGGTACGGTCCTTGCCGCCGTTCCCTGGGGGAACGAGATAGTTCTTCCGGTGCTTCAGCCCCCTTCGGCGCCTGCTGTTTTGTCCTCCGAATCAAATCCCGTGCCGGTAAAATCCATACTGGAATCCTATCTCCCTACCTTTTTCTCTAACCGGGAACTGGAAAAGCCGGTTCCCTATTCACGAGTGGTCCGGGCCGCGGTTGGACAACTGGTAGAGATACCCTTCCGGGGATCCGGCTGGGTGTATCTGGGGGAAGTGAATTCCCAGCAGGGTATCAACTATGATACCAGGCGGCTTGATAATGAGGGCCAGAATTTTGTTTTTCAGGCGGAAGCGACCGGTACCTATGGACTTAAATTTTATAAACAGGACTTTATCCAGGATTACGTTTTAAATGATTACGTTCAGGTGATAGTGGGCGAGGCCGCCGAGTCTTCTGGTAATCACAGACGGGTTATCGCGGAACCACGGGGGCCGGTACTTCCTAGGGAAATCAAAGTTTCGGCTCCTGTGGTGGAGCCAGCAGCCATAGCGCCACTGGCGGTTACGCCCGATGCAGTCGCCGCGCCGGTGGAGCAGCCTGCGGCCCCGCCTCCGAATACCCCCCCCATTGACTATCTGCAAAAGGCCGGGGAGGAGTACGGCGCCGGCAGGAGTGCGGAGGCCCTTTCCTTGCTGGAACAATTCCGGGTACAGTATCCCCTGGGGAGTGATGAAGCCTGGTGGCTCTATGGTCAAGTGCTTGAAGCCGATAGTCCGGTACGGGATATACGTTCCGCCCTGGATTATTACCGTCGTCTAGTCCGGGAATACCCCCAAAGCTCCCGTTATGCTGATGTTAGACGGCGCATCGCCTACTTAGAGCGGTATTATTTTAACATCCAGTAGGGAACTATCCAGGCGCCCCCGGGGAAGTTCGGCCCCGATACCGCCGCGGCTACCAAAAGATGGGTGTCATTTTTGCCAATGCTCAGTTCTTGTCTGCCAATGGTACCAAAATCGGGCCGTTGCGCTCCAATACTCAGGTAAGACAGGTATTGGGCAAAGTGTTTGGCGGAAGGACGTGATCCGCTTGAAGGGCTATACGACTGCTTGAGAGACGGTACCGGATGCATAGCCCCCGCGAGGCATCTGAATTATCTGGCCACGATCTCAATCGCATATTCCGAATTGAAGCCCCCTATATTTTTTATAAAATTTCAGTAAAATTAAAGTAAAATCATAGCGTATCGCCTTATATACAAGGGAGAGAAAGTGTGGCAAAAATGAATGATACTGAAAAATCAAAGATAGGGGCCTCGGAAAAGTTCCGGGGGACTTCCCCGGCATCCACCGAAGAAAAGGAAAAAGCCCTGGAAGCCGCCCGGCTCCAGATAGAAAAGCAGTTTGGTTCCGGTTCGCTCATGAAGCTGGGAACCCACATCAATGCCGCGGGCATCGAGGTGATCCCTTCGGGATCCATACTGCTGGATGAGGCCCTGGGTATCGGCGGCTATCCCCGGGGGCGTATCATCGAAATTTACGGGCCTGAATCTTCGGGTAAGACGACCTTGGCCCTTCATGCGGTCGCTGAGGCCCAGAAACTGGGGGGCATCGCCGCCTTTGTGGATGCCGAACATGCCCTGGACCCGATATACGCGAAGAACCTGGGGGTCAATATCGACGAACTCTGGATTTCTCAGCCCGATACCGGGGAACAGGGCCTGGAAATCGCCGAAAGTCTGATCCGTTCCGGGGCGGTGGACGTTATTGTGGTGGATTCCGTGGCGGCCCTGACCCCCCAGGCGGAAATTGAGGGGGATATGGGAGACTCCCACATGGGCCTCCAGGCACGGCTCATGAGCCAGGCTCTGCGCAAGCTCACCGCAACGATCGGCAAGTCCCGGACCATTCTCATCTTCATCAACCAGATCCGCATGAAAATCGGGATCATGTTCGGGAACCCTGAAACCACCACCGGGGGGAATGCCCTCAAGTTCTACGCTTCGGTACGGCTTGAGGTCCGTAAAACCGACACCATAGAAAAGGGTGATGCCGATGCCATTGGCAACCGGGTGCGGGTCAAGGTGGTGAAAAACAAGGTGGCCCCTCCGTTCAGGCGGGTGGAACTGGAAATCATGTTCGGCAAGGGGGTTTCCGCCATCGGTAGTCTCCTGGACGCGGCGGTTAAATATGAAATTATCGATAAGAAGGGCGCCTGGTATGCCTACGAGGAAGAGAAAGTGGGCCAGGGCCGGGATAACGCCAAGGTCTACCTGGAAGAAAATCCGGCTATTGCCAAAGAAGTGGAAACAAAGCTGCGGAAGATCATGTTCCCCGGCAGGGAATTGCCGCAATCCGGGTGCCATTCCGCCGGAGGGGATATAAAGAAAAACGAAGCAAAGAAAATCCCTGATATCCAGGCGGATAACACCACGGAAGCAGCGCAAGCGGTGGTATCAGCCCTCGCGGAGCCTACGGTCCAGGTTTATGAGGAAGCTGCCTCACCGGAACCGGCGGAGGCTCCCACCCCAGGCGCAGCCCAAGTTCCTGCGGAGGTTCCGGCGAAAGTTGCCACCTCGGTTGCCGAGACACCTCCGCCTTCCGGGGAAACTCCTGCCAGAGGACCCGGCCGTCCCCGGAAAATCTCCCCATACCCTGGGTATGGAACCTAATTGCAGGTATCCCGCTAATGGCCATACCTTCGTACCGACACACTCATGGCCAACCCTATCCCGGTCATGGCCGAAATGATGGCCGATCCTCCATAGGACATGAACAGCAGGGGTATCCCCGTTATGGGCATGATCCCCATGGTCATCCCTACATTGATGAAAAAATGAAAGATATACATGGCGGACAACCCTGCGGTGATATAGGCGCCGAAGGTATCGGAGGTGGATTTCATGATCCGGACAAGCCGTAGGCAGATGAGGAGGAAGAGGGCAAAAACCAGGATGCCCCCGACAAGCCCCCATTCCTCGGTAAAGATTGAGAAGATAAAATCCGTGCTCTGCTGGGGGAGAAACCGGTAATGGCTCTGGGTTCCCTGGAGATAGCCCTTTCCCCAGAGGCCCCCGGAACCGATGGCGGTAATGGATTGAATGATGTTCCACCCCGCCCCCTTGGGGTCCACATTGGGATCCAGGAATACGATGAGCCGCATGAGCTGATAATCCTTGAGTACCTTATGGGACAGAAAGGAGGCCCCGAGGGAAAAAATAACCACCGCAACCCCATACACGATCCAGAAAAAATACTGCTTCTTATAGAGGAGCAATCCCAGGAGGGCTATTATCCCAACCACGGCCAGAGCCAGGATGGTAGCCCCCACAAACCGGGCATTGGTCAGAATTATGAGGGAGGGCAGGGTATTTCTCAGAATATACTGCTGCCACAGGGGCAACACCATGATGGTTCCCGTTAACCCAATAAAGGCCCCTAAGAAAATGACGTACTTGATGGAAACCCCCGCAATAAAGGTCATGACCAGGAGAATGGGGATGAACACCAGGGACGTTCCAAAATCAGGCTGAATCAGCACCAGCCCCATGGGGATGAACACAATAATGCAGGATATCAGGAACCGGAGAAAAGCATCGGGTTTCTGTTTTGAATTATGCAAATACCGGGCAAGAAACAGGATGGTGGTGATCTTGGCAAACTCTGAGGGCTGTATGCCGAAGGAACCAATACCTATCCAGGCACGGGCACCGTTCACGGTGTGGCCGAATACACAGGTATAGGTGAGCAACCCAAGGGTCCCCAGGTAGAAATAGAGAGCAAGGCCCAGGAGCCGCCGGTAATCAACCATGGCCAACACCAGGGCGAGGATGAACCCACTGATACCCCAGATTATCTGCTTGATATATTCGGTGGAAACCACGACCCCTGCGGAGGTCATCCCCGATGAATAGATAAACAGTACCCCGCAGACCATCAGCACGATGGCTGCCAAGAGGAGGAAAAAATCAATTTCCAGCATATCCTCTAGTTTCATTATTCCCTGCGCCCCTGAGCAGATGGACTCGAATAATCCAGCCCCATGGTCCGTCCCAGGACCTGTACCGCTTCTTCATAAGTTTGTTCGGCAAAGATACCCTGAAAAATGATGGCCGAGGCATAGGTCCCCCACCATTGCCAATTGTTGACCGCTTCCACAATGACGGAAACGACTATCCGTTCATCGGGATTATCCGTTTCGTAGGGGGCGAAGGCCGTAACCCAGGAATGCCATTGATTCTGTAGGCCCACCTCTCCGGTACCGGTCTTCCCCGCGATGGCAACGGATCTGATGTTCAGAACCGGCCGGGCGGTCCCTTCACTGATAACACTCCGCATATCCCGGCGGACAGTCCTGAAAATAGCGGGATCGATGTCGCTTTTATGGAGTACCTTGGGGGTAACCTGCTGTTCCATCACACCGGTCAGGGGGTCCCGGACTTCCTTGAGGATATGGGGCGCGTAGATGATGCCATCATTCACCACCATGGCCACCATATCGGCCATTTGGAGGGGCGTTACCAGGGTATAGCCCTGGCCAATGGATATGTTCATCGTATCCCCCCCAACCCAGCGTTCATGAAAACGGCGCTCCTTCCACTGCGGCGTCGGAATGAACCCGGAAATCTCCCCGGGAAGGTCAATGCCCGTGGCCTCCCCATACCCGTATTCCCGGGAGTATGATACAATACGCTCGACTCCCAGGTAATCCCGTCCCACGGTCCAGTAATAAATATCGCAGGACTGGGCCATGCCCTGCTGCAGGTTCAGGCGTCCGTGCCCGGGCCTCCTGATATGGCAACGCCAGAGCCGGTCCCCGTAGGTCAGTTCCCCCAGACAATCCACGGTTTGCTCCGGTGGGAAGGCGTTTTCCGCTAAGATACCGGTGGTCATCACGATCTTAAAGGTAGACGCCGGGGGATAGCTTGACTGGATGGCCCGGTTAAGAAAGGGTTTATTGGGATCATTGATAAGGGTCTGGTATTCGATCCCCATGTCGCTGCGGTTAAAGATGTTGGGATCATACCAGGGATAGGAAACCATGGCGAGAATTTCACCGGTGGTGGGACGCAGCACCACCGCCGCGCCGATACGTTTACCCAGGGCTTTTTCGGCTAATTGCTGGATCTGCCAGTCTATGGAAAGTACGAGGTTCTTACCCATCACCGGGGAGTTCCGGGTCGTATGCTCCCCGGCCACCCGGCGTCCCCGGACATCGACGATACGGGTTTCCTGGCCTTCCTTCCCCCGTAACAGCTCATCGTACTGCCGTTCTATCCCGGCCTTGCCGATCAGATCCCCCTGATGATACCCCTTGTTATAGAGCATGGTGAGTTCATCCCGGGTAATGTCCCCCACATACCCGATGATATGGGAAAGGCTGCCGGTGTCCACATAATTCCGCATGGGCTTGGACTGCCAGGAAACTCCCGGCAGGGAATCCACCTGTTCCGCCAGGGCGGCGATGGTGTTAAAGGGAACATCGACCGCCACCTCCACGGGCTGGTACAGGTAATAATATTGCGGAGGTATTTTCCGCTCAATATACTCCCGGGACATACTGAGGATCTGCGCAACCCTGCCGATAAGGTCCACGATTTCCCCGGCGGGTACTTCCGCGGGGGTAATGCTGACCGCGAATGAATCGGTGTTGAGCACCAGGGGTTGATTGAAGGTACGGTCGTAGATTTCTCCCCGTTGCGCGGGAATAACCGTAACCCGGCGGGCGATGTTCTGCGCCTGGTCACGGTACTTTTCCCCACTTAAGATCTGCATACTAAAAAGCCGCAGGGCATAGATAAGAAAAATAAGGATAAAGAGGATCCGCACCAGGATGATCCGCTTTCCCGATAGTGCTGCGTCCTCAGGGTTTGGAGATAACAATGCCATCAGCGCTTCCCCCCGCCGATGAGCACGGACTTGAAAAGGTTCAGGAATCCGAATAACAGGGGCGCCGAAAAGATATTCCAGAGCAATTCAACCCAAAAGGTAGGAGCCATCAGGGTATAGGCAGGCACCCCTGCGGCAAATAACAGGTGTAACACCAACAGAAGCAGCCCCTTGAAAGCCGTGGCAGCCCCGCAGAGGAGCATGGGCAGGAACAGGGTATCCAGAAAAAAGGTCCCTTTCATAAGACCGGCCACGGCTCCCATCAGGGTCCGGATAAGGGCGTTTAATCCCAGGGGCGCGGCGGACAGAAAATCCAAGAGCAGGCCGGAAAAAAAACCCGTCACCTGTCCGGTCATGACACCGTTATTATAGGCGGTAAAAACGATGATTCCCAAAACGAGATCGGGAACCGCATGGTATATCGCCAGCCGTGCCAGGAGGGTCGATTGCAGCATAGCGGCTACCAGGGCAAATACCGTCGCCCATAAGACCTTTTTAGCCATTGCTGGTACTCTCGATAGTATCTGCCTGCACCTCAGGGCTATCCGATTCCTCCACCCGCTGGGGCGACTCAACATCAAGCACAAACAGGTATTCAAGCCGGGAAAAATCAATGGCCGTTTCCAGTTCCACATCCATGGAAATTTCATCTTCCTGGTACAGCAGCCTGCTCACCCGGCCGATGATGATCCCCGCAGGATACACCTGCCCAATACCGCTGGTAATAATAGCATCCCCGGTATTAATCTCGTCCCGGGCCCGTTTCCGGATGAACCGCATGCGTAAGGACGCATCGGGACTTCCCTGGCCTTCCACGATCCCCTCGTACCGGGACTCCGAAAGCCGGGAAGCAACAAAGGCGCTCACATCATAGAGGGGCATCACGAGGCTTTCAAACTGCCCTGCCTGAATAACCTTACCCACCAGCCCCTGGACCCCGTTCTGATAAGCGATAACCGGCATATTAGTGGAAACCCCCGCGTGTTTGCCCTTATTGATGACCAAGGCGGAAAAAAGATTATCCGGGTCCCGGCCGATGAGTTCCGCGGCAATATGCTTGTATCCCAAGGAGGCCGAAAACCCGAGCTGCTCCCGTAAGCGCCTGTTTTCCTGGCGTATCTCTGCGGCGCTCCGTTCAAGCTGCTCATACCGGGTCATCCGGTCGGTCAATTCTGCATATTCCCTACGCAATCGGGCGAGTTCTCCGATTGAAAGGACCGTGCGGGATACCAGGGCCGTTGCCCCATGGATACCGTTACGAAACCCTAAGAACAGGGATAAGCCCGTATCCTTAAAATCCACGATAAAGCTTCGGGTTGAAAAGAACAGGAGTACGAGCGAAATCAGGGTCAGGACCACAAAGACCGAGACTTCCGTGGTAATATGGCTTTTGGGTTTTTTCCCCTCGTCCATCCCCCGGATCCTATCCATTTATACTATCATAAATACTGCGGGTATTATCAAAGTTCCGGGCATATTCAAAATATTTTCCCGCTCCCAGGGCAACACAATCCAGGGGATTTTCGGCCAGAATTACCGGTACCCCCGTTTCTTTGGCAATGAGTTTCGGCAGCCCCTTGAGCAAGGCCCCGCCGCCGGTCATCACAATGCCCCGCTCCACAATATCCGCCGCCAATTCCGGCGGGGTCTGGCTCAGGGTGGTCTTTATGACATCAATGATCTGAATGATCGGGTCTTTCAGGGCTTCCCGGACTTCCCCGGAGTCAATTTCCAGCCGCCGGGGAAGCCCGGTAATGGCGTCGGTTCCCTTCATTTCAACCTTTTCGATGGTCTTATCCGGCGCGGCATTGCCAATCTCGATCTTGAGCCGTTCCGCGGTATGCTCACCGATGATGAGGTTATGGACACTGCGGACATGCTTGATGATGGACTCATCGAACTCATCCCCTCCTAAGCGGATGGCATTGGTAACCACCATACCCCCGAGGCTGATAACAGAAATCTCCGTGGTCCCCCCCCCGATATCGCAGATCATGTGTCCCGCCGGCTCAAAGATGGAAATCTCCGCGCCGATAGCCGCCACAAGGCTTTCCTCAATGACGATCACTTCCCGGGCCCCGGCCTTGTAGGCGCTCTCCTCCACGGCCCGGCGTTCCACCTCGGTAATACACGAGGGAATCCCGATTACCATCCGGGGCTTGACGAGGCGGCGCCGGGGAAGCACCTTAGAGATGAAGAAGCGGATCATCTTTTCGGTGGATTCCAGGTCCGCGATTACCCCGTCCCGCATGGGCCTGATGGCCATGATATTCTCCGGGGTCCGCCAGAGCATCCGTTTCGCGTCCGCCCCGACCGCCACCACCCGTTTCGTACCCCGTTCAACCGCAACCACCGACGGTTCATTTAACACGATACCTTTTCCGTATACATAAATCAGGGTATTACAGGTCCCCAAATCAATACCAATATCTGAAGAAAAAGAATTACTTCCAAACATATTCCCCTCCATTTGAAAAATTACATATTAAGCCGTACTCTCGCCGGCCCGTGGGCCGGATTTATTCGAACCGCTTTCCGCCATTCCGCCCGTGCCCGGGTGGGATTGCCCCCTGCGGCAAATAATTCACCTAATTGATAATGGGCGTCTGCGTTTTCACCACTTTCGTTCAGGATAGCCATATACTGGGCTTCAGCCCCGGCGTTATCGCCCCCCTTCCCCAGGATACCGCCCAGAAGCAGCCTGGCTTTCACCACAATCTTGGAATCCCTGGATTGCTCCACACACTGTATCAGATATGCATGGGCCGTATCCAGCTCATCCAGGGCCATATAGGAATGGGCGATGGACAGGAGCAGCAAATCCGAAGGATCCAGCGCCTCCGGAGCATTGCCGGCAAAAGCACCTTCTTGGGTATGTTCCCCGCTGACCTCCCCTGCATCATCCGCTGGACCCAGGGCCTGGGTAAAAGAAACAACACTCTTCCGGTAATCGTGTAGGGCCGCATAGGCAAGTCCCAAATACTCAGGGATATCCGAGACCGTATAGGACAAGGTGGTCGCTTCCTCTAAAAATTTAACCGCCAAATCCGCATAACCCTGCCCTTTATAATAATAGGCCTTGCCCAAAACATACTGAATGCGCCCATCCTGGGGATGTTCCCGGGTCAAGAGGGCTTTTCGCAGGGACCAGATGCAGGCATCAAGGTAGATAAGGGTATCAAAAGTATTGATCTGTGCGATGGCAAGCTGATATGCGGAAAAACCATGAACCATTAACAGAAAATGATCCATAGGCTTCGTGAGCAGCCGTTCCCGGCTCAGGTCAAAGGCTTTATCATACGAACCAGCTTCCCAGAGCTGCACCAATTCCTCCTGCTCACTTCCTAACCTATTCTTCCAGCTTATAAAGCATACAGACAAAACAGCGATAATGATGACCATAATAACAGTCGTCAGGGCCACATGGAGGGTTCGCTTGAGCCGAAGGTGAACGCCATAATCAAACCCGGATCGTTTATTAAACATATTTCTACAAGATATAATACGTTTTATGGTAAAAAGTCAACGGAGTGGAAGCGCTTGGAGCATTTCGGTGTAGTACCGGCTTTCGATTTTTTCTTCGGGTATACCCAATTGCTGCAAGAGGGTCAATAAACGGGTCCTGGCGTCTGCCACGATGTCCTCGTTCCCCGTATCGGTCAGGATTTCCAGTTCCACAAACCAGCCCAGCCCCGCAACCAGGGCAAGTTCCACGGTGATCCCCGCATATTGCCAAGCCCAGCCCTGCTTGTGCTTGGTTACCCCTGGTTCAAGGCCGAAACGCCGGAGGAGTCCCTCAAAAGCGGCCTTGTCGGAGACCTCGAACTCATGCTCATCATTGACTTCAATACCCTCCCGTACTTCCTTGACCTTGTAGGTTACCCAGGTATGCCGGGTAACCCTGCCGGCGACATCGATATACATTGCTTCCCGGATCCGTACCCCCGACGGGGGGAGAGGTACCGGGGCGACGGAATGCCAGTAGGCATCACCTTTCTCAAAGGAGCCTGAAAAACAGGCCAGAGAATCAATACGGGTTTTCAGACCGTTCGAATCATCTACCCAAGCCTTTAATTCAATTTCAATTGACATACCGTATTGTATCATAATTCTTTGTACGTGTATATGTTTTTGCCCTCTTATATAATTTCTGCTATTATTTTATAAATACCAATCAATTTCTTTTAAAGCCCCTTGTGTATTTAACCAAACCAGGGTAATATATCTTGTATCATAATAAATAAGGATGAAAATACCGATACAGTATTAATATGAACCTTCGATACGGTGTTTTCTATCTTTTTTTGGTTATATCGGCGGCAGTGGTTTGTGCGGAGGAAACGGTTCATATTGTTCAGCGGGGGGAGACTATTTATTCGATAGCCCGTTCCTATAGCGTCAACAGTGAAGAACTGATGAAGCTGAATGGTATCACTAATGCACAGAAACTTCAGATAGGCCGGCGGCTTACCATACCGGGTGCCCGTGAACACCGGGTTGCTCAGGGTGAAACCCTCTATGGTATTGCGCGGCGTTATGAAATTACGGTGCAGGCCCTGCGTAATGCCAATGATCTTTCCAATAAGTATATATTAAAAGAAGGGGATGTGCTCCGCATTCCCCGTAACGAAGCCAAGGTGGAACGGGTGGAGGTTTCGGTGGGCAAGGATACCGCGATCCCCCCGCCGGTGAGTGTTCCGGAGCGGCGGGTAGATGCTGCAATACGTTGGCCGGTGGCCGCCAAAGAAGTGGTGTACATGACCGGTAAACTGTATGGGGTGGTTCTGATGGGTGAAAAGTCCGAGGCCGTAAAAAGTCTCACCCAGGGAACCATTGTATCAGCCGGACCGTACCGTGGATTCGGTAGGGTTGCGATTGTACAGGTAACAGGAGGATATTTATACGTCTACGGCGGTTGTGAAAGTTTGTCGGTAAAAGAGGGGGATCGGGTTGTTTCGGGAACGGAACTGGGGAGGTTAGGGATCGATGCGGTATCCAAAAAACCTCAATTATTCTTTTTAGTGTACCGAGGTGCTACCCCCATTGATCCGGCTAAGGCCCCGCGGGCTTGATGCGTTCAAATTTTCACTTTTTTAAAAATCATACAAAATAAAATCCTCGGAGGAGGTCGTATGTCAAAATCAACAGGTATTATGGTACTATCGGAACGGGCAGGTAAAAAAAAAGGGGTAATATTGCATCCTATGAGTGATACTGGACCGGAAAAAAACCGGGTAAAAAAACGGTCCCAGAATATACACGCGGTGAAAAGTGCTAAAAAATCAAAAACTTCCAAAGAAACGGATCCCTTAGCGTTGTATTTCAAGCAAATTTCAAAATTTCCTCTGTTAACGGTTCAGGAAGAACAGGGTATCGGTGAAAAAATTGTCATACTCAGGCAGCAACTCAAGGAGCTTGATGATGCATATCAGGGAAATGAACAGGATGGCACCTACAAAAAGAAGCGGACCATGCTGGATAGTTCCCTCCGCTTGTATAAAAATAAGATGATCAACTCCAACCTCCGCTTGGTCGTTTCTATCGCGAAGAATTATCAGCACCGGGGATTATCCCTGCTGGATCTGATCGACGAGGGCAATATCGGGCTTATTGAAGCGGTGGAGCGCTTTGATTATACCCGGGGCTGCCGCTTCTCCACCTACGGCACCTGGTGGATCCGGCAGGCCATCATCAAAAGTATTGCCGATAAGGGGCGGGTTATCCGCATCCCTATTCACATGCTGAATACCATTAAAAAATGTTACTTTGTCTCTAAGCAGTTAACCCAGGACTTGGGCCGGGACCCCAGCGACGAGGAATTATCCGAATATTTGGGGATGCCCCTTTCCAAGGTGAAGGAGATCGTGAAACTCTCCCAGGAGACGACCAGTCTGGATACCATTGTGGATGATGGCAACCTCACCCGCTTGGCGGACCTCATCAAGGATGATACCATGGTGGAACCCTTTGAAATGGCCTTTTCCATGACCCTCCAGGAAACCATGGGGGATATTCTTTCCCGCCTTTCGGAACGTGAAATGAAGATCATCCAGCTCAGGTTCGGCCTGACCGGTGAAGGGCCCTTAACCCTGGAGGAAACGGGTAAACTCTTAGGCATAACCCGTGAACGGGTTCGGCAAATTCAGGAAAAGGCCACCTTTAAATTGCGGGGTTTAAAGGAACTCCATGAATTACGGGAAAATCCATAATAATACACATTCGGGGAGCTATGCAAAACCATGCCGGTCAAATTGGGCAGTATAACAACGATTATCATCTTTGCGCTTATCGCCTGGGGAATCGGGGTGTTGGTGTGGTTCCCCCATAATTTTTTTCGTCCTCAAAAAGGCAAGGAACAACGGCAGACCCGGATCATTGTACCCAGGGAATCGGGGACGGATGATGCAGCGGATTCAGGCAGCGCCGAGGAACGCTTCGCCTACGATACGGGCACAAGCGCCAAGGTAGCCCTGGGTACCGGAGAAATCCTCGTCGCCGTACTGACCGAGGAGCTTGACGGAGACCTGATGGAAGAACAACTCATCCTCTACCGGAATCTTACGGAAAAAGAGAGCCCACTGTATATCACCTATATTGATTTTGATGAAGTTTCCCAGGCATATAAACGGGTATGGAATGCCCCTACGGCCGCAACCCGTCCGGGCACCGTATCCCTCTATACCAAGGATTTAATCGGGGATCGGAGCATCTGTGTGCTGGTGAGCGGCATGAACGGCGCCGGCGCCTATACCTTGACGGTTTTCAGGAAAAATACCTCCCTTGAGAACAAAACAAACCAAGCTTTCAATAAAATAGCGGAATTGCGGATCGACGGGACCATTGCTATTCAGGAAATGACCCGTACTCAGGCATATCAGGCGGGTATTGCGAAAGGGCAGAGCTTTTCCATTGTGGCCTACGGCCATGATGATGCAGCTTCACCAGCAGATACCCCCAAGAACATCCTGGATCAGACGGAAATTATCTACACCTATAATGAAGCTCAGGATCGTTATGAGCAAAGCAAGATCACCCGGATACCGGGAACCCAGATAGAGCAGCGCCGCCTCCGGGAATTACTCAACGGAAACGCCAAGGTCTTTGAAGGGTTCATTGACGGGCTGTGGTATTATGTGAGTCCCCAGGGAACCCTGGATCTCCGGCAGTACCTGTATTTTGATCCCAAAAACCGGGAGATCATTTTTTATGGCGATGAAACCCAGCAGATTTTTACCTGGCAGCATTCCAATGCAACCCGTTATGGGATCTACGTAACAACCCAGAATATCTCAGTTACCACCCTCAGGCGTTCTTTGGATGTGGAACTTGAATCCCTGGAGCGCATACGGGTTAGGGTCTTTGAAGATGTCCGGCTCAAGATTGGGGTCAACGCCTCCTGGGACGGTTCCTACCGCAAGGCCGGTGCCTTTGAAAACCAGACCACCAAAACCCTTACCACCACCATGCCTTCTTATATTGACGCGCTGTATAACGGTTCCATCGGAAAGGTCCGGTTTTTTCCCGATGGGGCTTATGAAGTATCTGCGGAAGCCACGATCCAAAAAGGTAAATACTCCTTTTTTCTCCTGAACGGTGAAGAATTGCTGGAGTTTCGTCCTGAAAATACGGCTGGTACCGGTACCGCCGATACTTCCCGGAGAACATATCTGGTGGAACATACCAAAGAAACAACCGGATCCGAAGCAGTTCAGGTCACGGGAAACCTTACCCTCTTCCCGATTCGTCTTGGTACCCAGGGTATACAGCGGCTGCACGAGACCACTGTTTTTCTCGTCCACAGTGGAGTCCCTATTGCCCCGTGATCGGGAAGGCATCAAAGCCGGCGCGCTTCAATTGGGCTATGGTCTGGTCTGCATCCGATCCTGCGGGAACACTGACCACCCAATAGGCGGCCCCATTGACCATCCGGTGGGAAATATGCGCCTGAAACCCCGCGATGGTAAGCCGTGATACCAGGGCTTGGGCATTTGCTTCCCTGCCGAAAAGTCCGGCCTGTAATGCTGCCACTGCGCTGTTGGCGGCAGTGGAGGCCACCGCAGTGGATTCCATGACTACCCCTTCCCGTCCTGGAAAGAGGAGCCACAAGGCTGATGGGGACGCGCTGAGGGCGATGCTTCCGCCATTGATCCGAAGCTCCTCACCGGTGATGATCCCTTCGGGGCTTGAGGCGTATTCTGAAAGGAGCCGGCTTTTATACAAGGCATCACCGGATATTTTCCAGAGGGTATAATAAATTCTTGGCCGGTATTCCCGATAGTCAGGATCATTGATCAAAGCAACCAGGGGGACGGTATCCCCTGAACGGAATCCCCCAAGCTGCGCCTCCAGATACCGGGCATCAAGCAGTGTTTTTCCATCTTGCGTGTTTAACGCGACTACCTTCACGTTTGCCTCCGCCTTATCCAGTTCTCCCATGGCAATAAAACAGCGGGCGACTTCGAGCTGCGCGGTGTCATCCCGTTTTCCCGGTTCCGCAAAGACCGCATCCATCCATGCCTGGGTAGCTCCTTCAAGGTCTCCGGAAAATTGCAAAAGCCGGGCAAGCCGTATCAAGGCGCTATGCCGTTCGACCCCGGAAATCTGGGGGCTTCCCAGGTTTTTTTTAATATTTTGAATTGATTCCTCCAGCGGAAGCCTTCCTGAAGTTTGAGCCACCAGGGGCAATCCCCCCAGTCCGGCGAACCCTATCAGCATGAAAAGCAGTACCGCTCCTCTCAACCCCTTCGATTTACTAATCCCCTTCGATTTACTAATCCCCGTCACTTCCAATCGTATCATCACCTTCGTGGTCCCCCTTCTTTTTGGATTTTAAAGACCGTTTCCGCTGAGTACCGGGCTTGGACCGGATTTTTTTCTTCAAACGAGCGAAAAGCGTGAAGAGGATGGTACAGAAGGTTCCCAAGGCAAAGGATACAAAGGCGGTGATCCATACATGCACCCCTGCGAGCTTCGTAAAACCGAAGGAAATATCACACTTGTTTTCCAAATTTAATGAGATAAAAATCAGAAAAATACTACAGATAAGAATAAAACCAATAAATCGCCAGGTCATCGTTAACTCCTTTGTACGCATAACTCCTCCGCACGGAAGGTATGTCCTCGGAGGGTGGAGAGGGTTACTTCGGCAAAAGAACCTATCAGCGCAGGCTTGCCAGGAACAACCACCATTTCATCCCGTTCGGTGCGGGCTATTAATTCATCAGCATTTTTCCGGGAAATCCCTTCAATGAGGACTGGCGCCCGGCAGCCGATACGGGTCTTTAATAATTCTAATGTGTGCCGCTTCTGTAATTCAATAACTCGGGTCAGCCGTTTTCGTTTAATTTCTTCATCAATACGAGCCGGCAGGTTAAAAGCAGCGGTACCTTCCCTGGGGTTATAATGGTACATATATGCATAGAGGAAGTGTACCGCTTCCATTAATTCCAGGGTTTGCGCGAGATCCTCTTCGGTTTCCCCGGGGAATCCCACGAGGATATCCGTTGAGAAGGTGATGTCCGGCATGGCTGCCCGGATTTCGGCGACCAATTCCAGGTAGCGCTCCCGGGTGTAGCGGCGGTTCATGGCCTTGAGCATGGCGTTGGATCCGTGCTGGACACAGAGGTGCAGGTGCCGGCACAAAACAGTATGTTCCGCCATGACTCGGATGGCTTTGGAAGACAGGTCCTTGGGATTGGCTGATAAGAACCGGACCCACCCAATAGGACTTTTTTCGGTTTCCCTGGCGACCAGTGCCAGGAGTCCGGGAAAATCAAGTTTCCCGGGAAAACCGCTCCGCCCCTTTCCCTCCCCATCCCAGGCATAGGAATTAACGTTCTGCCCCAGTAAGGTAATCTCCCGCACCCCCTTTTCGGCGAGGAGCCGGATCTCCTCCACAATGGAAGCGGGATCACGGGACACTTCTCTCCCGCGTACATAGGGGACGATGCAGTAGGAACAGAAGTTGTTACACCCATGCATGATGGGGACAAAACTGCGGAAATGCCCCTCATCCAGGTGGGAAGCTGAGAAAGCAAACACCGGTTTTTCTGGGTGTATTTCCGGGAAACGCTCCTCCAGGGGCAGTCCCTGCTCCATTGATTCCAAGATGAGCGGAAACATTGAACGATCGGCGGTTCCCATCACATAGTCCACTGCCCCGCTTTTTTCTTTAAGTTCCGCTCCCAGCCGGGAAGCCATGCAGCCCGCCATAACCAGGGTAAAGGCCCGCTTTTTTTTCAGCGCCTCGTACTGGGCGAGTCGTCCCCAGACCCGCTCTTCCGCGGTCTTCCGTACCGAGCAGGTGTTAAGCACCACGAGATCCGCCGTTTCCCCGGCAGGGGCAGCCGACCAGCCCCGTTCCCGCAGGACCAACACCAGGGCTGCGGATTCGGCGGTATTCATCTGGCACCCGTAGGTTTCAAAGAAGTATTTCAAAGCATATACACCATAGCTTAACTTCTGCTTTTAAGTCCTTTAAGAAATTTGATCCCTTTCCAGACACCCATGGCAAAGAGACCAAGGGCGCCAATACCCAGGAGCGTTCCGGCCAAGGGACGCACCGCACCTATTTTGGAAAAAACAGCAAGCGCCCCCGCAACAGCCATCACCAGACCGGGTTTTTTATCCTCCGGGTCTTTGGAAAGGAAGGCGCCAATACCTACAACCCCGACTACCCCGCCTACCATGATTCCTGCGATGGAAGGCAGGGCGCCCATGATAAAAAGGGCAATACCCCCGGCTATGCCGCCTATAGCGGCAACCCCCTGTTTTGCCAGCACATTGGTGGGAGTATAGCCTCCAACCGGTTCAATATCATGCATGACTCTGCTCCTTGCTTATTACTATACACCTCCTTGCCCCAATCTTCAATGAGGAATTTAACCCTGGACCAAAGACGGACCTCCGTGATGGCGGTCGTTGCCATTCAGCTTAAACGCAAAGCAATACACAAATTTTTTTGTTCAAGTATCGTTTGATTAGAAGCTATGTCAAGTAGCCAGTTAACGCCCAATAATTCCTCTCATAACTGGTCCAGAAACAATGCATCCATGGGAGCCGTTACGGTTTCCCGGTGTAGTTCCCGGTTAAGCATGGATAGGATGAGTATCGAACCAACCGGAAGCCGATAGGGGACCGTGAATTCCCCCCCGAGGTACTCCACACTTATCAGGCGACGCCGTTCCCCCGAGGGAAGCTGCGCTTCCAGCCATACCGTGAGAGGATAGGGGTTCCTCGGGATGGTATACTTGAACAAGGCAAAAACCGTGTCGCTTTCGAGGGTTACGGGGGAAGCAACCACGAGGGAAACCCTGGTATTGATCGCCACCGCCGACTGTTCCATGGGGTTCTGGGATACCACGGTTTCCGGTTGCTCACCCGGTCGCACTGGCCGCAGGGAAAAGCCAAAATTGATACCCGATAGGCTTATCTGTTCCAAGGCATCGTTCAGGGATAACCCGACCAGGGTGGGTACCCGGATCCGGGCATTTTCCGGGCCTCTGCTGACCACGAATTCCAGAACCATCGGCCCGGATAGCGGGGTCTTCGGCTCAGGGGACTGCTGCAGTATGGTCCCGGCGGGTTCGGGCGCATATTCATACATGAACGGCTCTTTTAAGGACAAAAGCGGCTGGGAGGAAGAAGCAAAAAGGGTCTGGAGGTCCATGCGCACCTCATCAATGCTACGGCCTATATAATTTTCCACCGTATTAATCATCATCCCCTGACTTACCACGAGTCGTATCCGGCGGCCCGCCCTCACAATGGTTCCCGCCGGCGGTTCCTGTTCCAATATTAAGTCCTTATCCGCAGAAGACTGGGAGTACCGTAGCTGAATCTTGGGGTATAGTTCTTTGACCTGCAATTCCAGCAGCGCGGTGATTAAATCCTTACCCCGGACTTCGGGGACCATGGTCTCTTCCTCCCCCCGGAGGGAGATGAAGAAGACCGCCAGAGCGGTAATGCCGACAAACACAATGAGGCCAATGGACATAAACAAGAAACGCCGTAAATAGTGATCCCCCTTGTCTTCCCCAGGCAATCTTTCAGCTCTCATATCGATAACCCCTCTATAGATCCAGCATCAGATCCAGAATCAAGCGATGGAGCGCCAAGTACCGTATTGCTAAAATTCCGGGCGCCATTCAAAAAGGCCCGCCATTCCAACGCCTTCTTAGCACGGTATTGCAGCCGGGTAATCCCTACAATTCCTTCCCCGGTTTGTACCAGGATACCCCGGTTTTTGTCCGTGCCCAGCACGGTTCCCGCTTTGGCCCTCCCCCCTCTGGCGCCTTCCGGTTCATCAAGGGGCATTGCTTCGAGGATGTATAGGTACTGTTCCCCATGCATGGTCCAGGCCAAGGGCCAGGGGGTAAACGCCCGTATCCGAGCGTCAATAACCGCGGCAGACCAGGACCAGTCTATGGGGCCATCCTCCTTGGTGATACGGGAACAATAAGTCGCCGTTCCGGTTTGAGGACTCCCGGTAAGGGTCCCCTGGGCAAGACCCTGGAGCGCCTTGATGAGGAGGGTCGCGCCTTTCCGGGCCGCCGTGTCGCTCAGGCTTGCGGTGGTTTCTCGGCCGTTCAGGGGAAACCGCTCCTGAATCAGAATGTCTCCGGTGTCCATTTCCAGACCAAGCCGCTGGATGGTAATCCCCGTTTCCCGGTCCCGGCCCAGGATAGCCGCGGGAATGGGGGTGGCTCCCCGGTACTTAGGTAAGAGGCTGGGATGGATGTTGATACCTCCCCGGGGGAAAAGGGCGAGGAATTGGGGACTGAATATATGTCCGTATGCAAAGGACACCAGCAGATCCGGCTGTAATGGGGCAACCAGTTCCCCGGTCAAAGCGGAGCGGTTTGGTGGTTTAAGCTGAACAATACGGGGCCTGCCCTCTGGGTGTAGTTTTTCTGAAAGCGCCGTGGCAGCGGCGCCTATTGCGGTGGGTTCAGGGGTCCCGTGCCTTCCCCGGGGGCTGTCCGG
Source organism: Treponema sp. (assembly GCA_031290455.1). Taxonomy (GTDB): domain Bacteria; phylum Spirochaetota; class Spirochaetia; order Treponematales; family Breznakiellaceae; genus JAITNP01. The sequence continues at coordinate 29,924 of JAITNP010000233.1, forward strand.
GTTGGTTACAATACCGGCCACCGTATAATCCTCCCCCGACAGCTCACGTTCAACCAGAGCTTCCAGCGCAGGCACTGCAATAGCAGGGCTTCCTGCAAATAAAATCCGCATAGCCGCCTAAACCCGCTGCTTCTTTTCAATTTTAGCAAGGATCTTGTTCCGTTTCGGCTCGGAAAGCCGGTCAAGAAACAAAATCCCTTCCAGATGATCATACTCATGCTGAATCACCCTAGCCATGATACCCTCCACTTCCAGAGAAAAGGGCCGCCTTTTTTCGTTCCACGCCTGTACCCGCACCTTCCGGGGGCGAATGACCTCAGCCCATACATTGGGTATGGAAAGACAGCCTTCTTCATATTTTACGGTTTCCTGGGATGTTTCTACAATAGAGGGGTTGATAAAGACCCGTGGAACATCTCCTTCAACATGGATCACGAAGATCCGTTTCATGAGGCCCACCTGAGGCCCCGCAAGCCCTACACCCTTCCCCTGATGCAGGATTTCGATCAGTGCTTCCGCCGTTTTCACCAGTTCGGCATTAATATCTTTAATCCGCTCCGCCTTTTGCCGGAGCAGTTCGTTTCCAAGGGTAATGATTTCCATATAGGTTAGATAGTACCAGAAAAAGCCCTGCTAGACAAGGAAGCCCTTCAAGGCGGAATATATGATTGAGATCGGGGCCAGATAATCAGGGACCTGATGGCGTATTAATGGCATTTTAAGTATTTTTTGATACATTTTTATAACTGTATCATAGATTAGAAAAAAATCGAGACTTTTCTATTGCGGTGGACTAGATCTTTACCCATAGGATAGTCGGAAGAGCCATTTGTTCAATTTACACGCCCAACGGGCGCGAACTATAGCCATGATATATCCTCAAGCGGCGCCAGACACGTATGAATGGACCCACTCTAAAACCTGATTAAACGCAAGCTTGTACGGTACGCATTTTTCTTTTGAGACAGTTTTTATAGATTCTAGCAATAACTGGACGGCCGTTGCCAAATCTTGTTCATCTTTCGTTTCCACGAGACGTTTGAATTCGGCTTGTTTTACTGGCGTAAAATCAGTCTCAAACAAATCTTTTGAAAACATGAAATGATAAAAGAGAATATTATAATCGGGAGTATCACCTTCAACACCTAATCTAAAATGCTTATCGGTCAATTCATCAAAAAATGGGTATTCATGGGACGCTTTATTCGCGAGAAGATTATAAAGGTTTATGAGTGTTTCTTTGGGAAGTTTATCTATTCGTCCATTTAACCGCTGAAGTATTCTTTCCTGCAAAGTCTCAATACTGACCACATTAGCGGCATAGAGAATCGCAATAAAATGACAAAACTCATGAACACCGATTATTTTTAGTTGCTCCCTGTCCGCTTGTTCAGAACTATCAAGAAGCGACTTATTGAGAATGATGTAATTTCGCAATAAGCCGCTTTTGGTATATGAAGAAATAAACATACCGGTACATTCACCAATATCGGCAATGAGGATTTCAATAGAACAAAAATCCAACGCAAGTAAGTGAAGATGATCAAATTCCGCCAAAAAAATAGGTCGGCTATGTACCGGATCTCTCATCTTAAGCGCCATCAATACCGGCCTAAAAGTTCTTACCGCCGCTATTACCTCTTGCCGGTACTTGTGAGACTTAATCACTTAGATTACCCTGCATCCGTTGGGTTTTCTGCTCTTGAAACCCTTTGATACGTTCCAACTCGCTCTCCTCACTTCTTCGGCTATTACTCTCCCTAATGGCATCAAGGGCAGAGAATACCGACTTTTCCGTAAGCAGACCACTCCCCTCAATCGAGAGAATCCCAAGCTCTTTGATTTCCTCTCGAAGATTGCGGTCTTTAGCCATGTCTTAACCTCCCATAGGTTACTTGCTTGATTCAATCCACACGTCCAACGGACGCGACCTCTAGCACATCCTGCCTTACTTCACCAGCCTCATCAATCCGCTCCCAACCTTGACGCCTCCCTTTGCGGGTAGCGCTCCAGCTTAACGGCAATGATGCCCACCACATCCTGTCTGTCCCGGTCGTCAAGCCGCCGGTAGCCATCCAGCAGGTCGCGCTCGTCAGGGGCAAGGCCCGCGTCATCTGCGCCGGTAAGGAGCCACACCAGCGACACCCTCAAAAAGGTAGCTACCTTGTACAGGGTATCCGCCGCTGGAATCGTTCCACGCCTTGACCAATCTGTCATTGCACTGATTGATATACCAGCATACTCACACGCCGAAGCCCGTTTCAGGTTTCGCTGCTTGAGTATCATATCAGCACGTTCAACTATATCACTTCCCCGGACTTCCATCTATAACTTTTCGGCAAAAAAAATCGGAAATTTCTTGTTTTGATGCTTGATAAAACGGCAAATACCGATATAATGAAAGTATCAGTTGGCATTTGCCGATTGCCCCCTGTTCCCGCCTTAGATGAGAGATATATGTTTTGCGCCAGTAAAATTTGGTACCGCCCACAAATGAAACCGCAGGTTTCATAGCACGCAGAGGGTACGGTCTGTACAATAGATATTGATGGACGAAACTGCCGGTCGTCAAATTTTCGACATTAATGCGGCGTTTTTGTGAACAATGCAAGGCGGAATCCGGCCCTAGGTTTTTCGGAGTGAGGGGATATCGATACTGCGGGCTTTGTCCTCATCGCCTCGTTCTACCTTGATGATGAACTTGTAGGTAACGCGAGTTACATCTTCCAGCAGTGAGTCGATTTCCTCAAGTTCATGGGCAGAGTAGAACACATCTGCGCCGCAGAAGAGCAGCAAAAACCGGTCATAGCCTCTGGTTGCGTCAAGCAGGACAACATTTGACACATTGTATTCCTCCTGGAAATGGGCAAAGAGCTTACACGCGCTTTGGTTCTCTGTTTTGCGTGAATACCAATTAATGGAAAGATTAGCCGATCTGCTTTTGTATATTGGTTCCGGCCACTCGAAACGGCGTACCATAGCCGACAATTTGGCAAAGCGGTTATCGGTACTTTTCACCAGCGAGACGATATACGCCGCTATTTCGGCGTCGTTCAAAAGAAACTCAACTTCGGGAATCACCATGTTCTCCAGATAGCCGCCCAAGAGATTGATAGCATCGTAGAAGATGGCGATTGGCCGGGGTACTTCTTCCGTGAGAATATACGCGCCTTCGGGGGAGTACACGAAGAGCAACTGCATCGTGAAAAACGAACCTTCCAGTTTGACCCCTTTTTTAGTCCGCATGTATTTGAACGTAACCTCATCAAAACTGATGGTCTTCTTATCGCCCAACTCGGCGATAAGCATATCCGCGAACCGCTTCGCGCTGTCAAAATCATACCCATATAACTGGGTAACAAGATTTCTTGCCATACTAACTCCTTAAAAGCGATTACCTGTTTTTCTCATTTGTATCGGAGAAACCTTCTCGCCGTGAATATTAGCAGATATTGCAACCGATGGCTATACCCTCTGTAATTTTTTTAATGTAACATTACATCATGACTTTAAGAAGAAGCCCAAGACTTTTATCCAGTCTATTTTTAAGCATTGAGATTGCTTATTGGTTTGCCTTTGTTTTGCTTTTTCTCTTTACGCTTCTCTTTTGCGGTCTTTTGGGGGACCTTTTTTTCTTCTTTCTTATGCGTTATATGTTCACCCATAATTAACCTCCTTAAGGATATTTTCATGGTATCATACATTCGGAGCAAGACGCTGCCGCCCTGCTTGCCCCGGAATACACCGGGGAATTAAGGGCCTATCGCCGCGCTTGGCTAACACTTCCTCCTACCAAGCGCGGAGCGGACTTTCACCGCCGAGTTACTGCCCGGCGCACCCCAAAAAAGGCCATGCTCTCACATGGCCCTTTGTTCACCACCAATCAGACCAGAACCTGGTTAGAAGGTCCAGACAAAGTCAAGCTGTACGGCATTGGCGATGACCGTCTCAGGGTCCGTCTTCACCGCTTCACCAAGTTTCTGTATATCAATATCGTAGAACGCAACGAGTTTAGCACTTTCACTCAGCGTATAGGTAACCTTTGGCTTAATATCCAGCTTGAGGGCGTAATAATCAGGCTTTACCCTAAACCTCACATCAAGACCGAGTTTAAGCGCGCTGTTCAAGGCATACTCCACATAGGGTGTAAACCTGAGTTCAGGGCTGAGTTTTGCTTGTGTCGCATCATCACCACTCCTAGCAGAACCACCGAAAATGTACTGGTGCATTACAAGACCAACGGCAAGCGGATCAAGTACCTGATAGGCAAAGTGTTCATTTATCCAGATCGTACCAATACCCTCAGGTTCATAATACGATTTACGCTTTATAGGGGTATCAGATATTTTCCCCTCATCAATCGTACCGCCGAAAGCGCCAAGATTGCTGAACGCGGCTTCGATAACAGCAGTGAGCTTGTCAACGGCCTTGATATTCGCGCCAATATAGAAGCCTAGACCCGCTTTATTGTCATAGTATGCGGGAGGATAAGGAGGAGAATCGCTCTCATTAGTGTAACCAAAGTTCTCATCCGATCCTTTAAGAATATCTCCAGGATCAGAGAAATCGTCGGATTCTATTATACCAGTATTCGGCCCATCACCCTTACCGTCCAGCTTTAAGCCTGCGGAAACGGCAAACTTGGCATGTTCATATTGGGCGCCAATGGCGGTTTCAAGCAGGAAATCCCCAATAGAAGGAAGTCCCACACCATTATCAATAGTAAACCACGGCACTCCCTCGTCATTATTAGGACCGGTAAGGAACAAACCAACATTGAGACCATCAATGGGCTTTACCTCAAGACGGAAGCCCCAGCCAGTACTGATATCAAAGTCCTGTTCACCGCCGCCGGTCCATACACCGTCGTCAATTTTACCGACTTTCATGTTCAGTTTTTTACTGGCTAAATCAGCCCACGCATACCCATTACGAAGCGTAAGCGGAAGATCGGGATTGCCCTCAGCGCGGAGGCCAAGCACTACCCCGTAATTAGCCTTCGTGTAGGCAGCATCCAAGTCAAAACGCCCAATATCCATATCCGCATCATCGCTATACATGGTAATAGTCGGATCAGGAGCGATTTCTGACCCATCGTCATCATGCGCTGTTTTTTCAGTAGTTGCGCTGAATAAAATACCTGTTTTTACTGCGCCGCTAAATTTGAGGCCCTCCTCCG
>JAITNP010000111.1 GCA_031290455.1 Treponema sp.
TTCATATTTTTTCTCTCGGCTGAATTGTGTAATTCCATTCTCCATGAAACTTATCCCTTTCCAAATTCGTAACCGTTCACGGGGGTGGTTGACAAAATTCTGAGCAGTAGAGTAAAATAACGGTATGGAAGGGAACAATTTAGCCAAACTGGTTAAACAGCAGGCTGAACTCATACAGCAGCTTGCGGCGAAGCTGGCGAAAGCAGATGCCCGTATAGCCGAACTTGAAGCAGAGATAGCCCGGTTAAACAAGAATTCCTCAAACTCATCGAAGCCCCCTTCCTCGGATATCGTAAAGTCTGAGAAGCCGGCGAATGAAAATGGAACCCACGAAAAGCGTAAACGAGGTGCTCAACACGGGCATACACGGCATCTCCGTCAGCCCTTTCCTCCTTTCCACAGGTAGACACCTTCGTGGAAATAACCCTTGAAAACTGTCCACTGTGCGGGGGTGCGCTGGAACAGACCGGCGAAGAACCCGAAATACATCAGCAGGTTGAATTGGTAGAAACCCTCTTTAGAGTAACTGAGTATCAACTTCCTCAGTATTGGTGCGAACATTGCCAGACCTATCATACCGGAACATTGCCACATGAGGTAGCAAAGACCGGATTGTTTGGCATATCACTTATCGCGCTGGTAGCCTATATGAAAGGACGATGCCATATATCATACACCGCGCTGAAGGACTTCTTTGAGGCGGTATTGGGGATAAAAATCTCCCGTGGGTTTCTGGGGCTCTTCCGACTAACCTATGGGTAAAGATCCAGTCCGCCGCAATAGAAAAGTATAGAAGTACGGTAGTTTTGGAAGCTTTTAAAGCCGCAGGCAGTAGCTTTTATATGCTGAATAACGCTGTTTATACCTTCAGCAAAACTGTTTGATATACGATGCGTCCAATACGTTATGATATTTTCAAAATGCCTTTTGAGCATGGGAATGTGTCGCAGAGAAATACCAGTCCTTAAATAATTGCCTTGCCGATTCTTCATCACCGCATTCCCAGAATCCCTTTAACAGTTCCCGCCTGTGCCAAACGCCGTAAAACACAAACCAGCGCTCAAAAGTCCCAAAACCAGATAGTGCTTCATACTATCATCCGTCATACTATCATTTTATGGTGGTAATTTTTTCTCGTGCCACACTTTTCATAAAGAGTATCGCAAGGATAAAGGCGCACCCTTCTGCTATGGGGAAAGCCCACCACACCATGTCTTGAGCATTGGTGAAGGTGGTAAAGAACCACGCAAGGGGCAATGCCACGACGACTAAGCGGATAAGCGATACCATGAGGGAACGCACCCCATTGCCCAAGGCCTGAAATATGCCTTGAAATGCGATATTCGCGCCTACACACAAGTACCCGAGGGTGATAATGCGTACTGCCCTGATGCAGAGGTACTGCGTTTGTGCCGACAGGGAAAAAATCCCCATGAGTTGCACCGCAAAAACCTGAAGGGCTACTGCACCAAGCGCCATAAGGATAAGGGTATACAGCATCCCATATTTGATTCCATTCTTCAATCTGCGTTTGTTTTGCAGCCCATAGTTGAAGGCGACAATCGGAATCAGCGCGTTGTTCATGCCAAAGGCAGCGAAAAACACAAACTGCTGTATCTTATAATATACACCATAAGCAGTAACCACCGCGCTGGATACCCTGCCAAAGATGATGTTGACACTGTAGGTCATAAACGACATCAACGCCTGCATCACAATGGCCGGGATGCCGATTTTGTAAATCTCCAGGATAATAGCGGTACTCGGTTTTAAGTATTGCACCCTCGAATCGACATCCTTGTTGAATCCATGATGAAAAATAATACCCATGACGAGGGATACCCCTTGTCCGATTACCGTGGCATAAGCCGCACCGCGGATCCCCATTGGGGGCACACCGAAAGAGCCGAATATCATAATGGGATCAAGCACAATGTTGGTCACCGCCCCTACAATCTGTGCAATGGTTGAAAGCATGGTTCTTCCTGTCGCTTGCAGCAGCTTTTCATATATCATAAACAAAATTGCGCCACCAGCGAGGGTTGTGCAAATACTCAGATAGCCGGTTCCCATGTCAAGAATAATCGTGTCGGTTGTCTGGGTTCGGAGATAAAACCGGACGCCAAACAGTCCTATAAGTAAGAATACTGCATAAGTGCATAAGCCTAGGAATATCGCGTTTCCCGCTATTTTACTTGCTTTCTCACGATTTCCCTGTCCTAAGTTTTTCGACAACAGCGCATTGATACCGACACCGGTTCCAACGCCAATGGCTATCATAAGCATCTGTATGGGAAACGCAAGGGTAAGCGCGTTCATGCCATATTCTCCATCGGGCATAGCGCTTACAAAATAACTATCAACAATATTGTAGAAGGCCTGCAATGCCATTGACAGTATCATCGGAACACCCATGGTTAACATCAGCCTTCCCACCGGTTCCGTTGCCATTTTGTTTTGTGGGAGCGCATGCTCTATAGGTTCCATTTCAACCTACCTCCTGTCGCCGCCCGTTAAAAAGACAACGAGCAGCCTGAATCAACTGGTCTTATGTGATTCACACCGCTCGTTGTATATACAATTTATTCCATTTTTTTTATTTGGTCAAGGTGGTTTACCCCTCACTACACCCCCCGGATAAACCAGGAAAAGGCCGATTGGAACACGCCGATGAGGGCACCAAGCAGGGCGCCGAAGAGGTTAATCCATTTAAACTGATTGGCCATGACATCAAGTACAATATGTTCCACGGTGAGCATATCCAGGGAATCGATCCGTTCCGAGACCAGGGTCCGTACATTGATGGTTTCCAGGGCGGCGCAGGTCTCTTTATCCGCTATGGCGAGGAGTTTACCGCATATCAGCGCGTCCAACTGCTCCTTGTGCTCCGCATCAATGGCAAAAAGCCCCCTCAGATTCAGATCCTCCTGCTTTTCGAGAACCTTCTTGAAAAAACGAAGCATCAAGGGCCCATGCTCGTTGAGAGCGCTTTTCTTGATGAAGGCGAAAATTTTCCGGCCAAGCTTCTGTATATCCTCCGGAGACCAGTGTTGCATAAGCACTCCCAAGGGCTTATCCGCAGTGGCCATCACGAAGTTCGCGATAAACCGGGATAAGCGGGGATAGGATTCTTTGGCGGATAGGAATTGCTGCGCCGAATCAAGGGAAAGGGCAATGAGCCGCCGGTGTATGGTATCATCCTTGAATAACTGGTCCAATTGCCCGATCAGGTCATCAATGATTTCGGGCATCCGGTCATAGATGGTTTTTTCGTATTGCCCGGCAGAAAGGAACAAGCGCTGGAAGGGGCTCAGTTTATTTATCGCGTTGGACAGGAAAACCCTGCCCTGGATTTCAAGTTCCTGGTGGATTTCCGGTTTTTTAAGGAAACGGACCCAGGATTCGGTGACGCGGGGATAGACGTTTTCTATGGTGGGGACCAGGGATTCCAGGCGGGTATGACTCGCATGGGTTCTCAGTTGATTTTCGATAATCCTTTCCAGGGTATCCCGCAACTTTTCGGTGTGCTCCGCTCCTGCTATGTCCCGGATACTCAGGCTTAGAAAACCGGCGGATAAGGTACCCGTATCGCTCGAAGGTTCAAGCAACGCCATAAAAAGGGCGTCTCCCAGGGCATCAAAAACCGGAGAACCGATAAACCCGCGGAAAACAGACAAAATAAAATCGGCCCTGGAGCCATTGCTTGCATCCGGGGTATCCACGAACTTTGTGAGGGGGGTGGTGAGCAGTCTTTCGGTATACCCGGCTATCGAATTGTTAATACCCCTGCGGACATCATCCCGGCCTAGGCGCTGCCTGATGATGTCCGGGGTCAAGAGATCCCGTTCGATCATGCGGCCTATGTTCTCCGCGAGGGTGTGCCGCTGCCGGGGCAGGATACCCGGGGTAAAGGGGATCCGTATCCCCCGGAACCGTACTTCCTTGAGGGGACGAAACAGCATTTTTATTGCCACCGCATTGGTGATATAACCGATAATCGCTCCCACCGCCGGAGGAACCAGCCATATCAGTAAATTTTTCATTGGATCATAAACTCCGCCGCGGTTCCAGCCTTAGCTGCATTATCATAGATATCAACCATCCCTTCCCTCAGCCAACCCAGGTAATTACCTTCCACTAAAACCCAGGATTCGATATTTTCCCGATCATTGACAAATCGGCGTTCAATAATCCGCACAATGGAACCCTTTCGCAGATACCCGAGGGAAAGTCCTTCGGCGTCTGGTTTGTCCACCACCTGGGTATAGGAGGCGCTGATAACACCGTATCCTATGACCGAACGGGATAAAGGATGGGTCGGGGGCGGCATGACCGGCGAATCATTGAAAGCAACCCGGGTACAGGAATACAGCAGCATTCCCAAGGTCAGTATAACCAGGGGAACAATATGTACTTGACTATCATAAAGGAGAACATCTACTCTCATTACATGAAAAATATATACGATTTCATCTTTTTAGTCAGCATGTTTTTGGGGTTTTTTATGCCATTAATCAGGATTCAGGCTGAAACCGTTGTGGATGTTCCCGCTCCTCCTCTGGCTAAGAAATTTCCCTACACCTTTTCGATTGCTTCTTCTTTTGGAATTTTATACGGACAGGGTGAAGAAATTGTGTACAAATATCAAGATAAGGATACCTACTGGAGTCAACTGCTCTGGGATATGAAGCCTCTGTTCTATGTTGGTTCATCCCTGCATGTTTCCCGGACTAATCCCCTGGAAAAGTGGGGCTTTGGGGCGGATCTTGCCTTGAAATTGGGTATCCCCAATAAAACCGGCGTCATGGAAGACCGGGATTGGTTAGCAGTGGATCATGATGGGTTGACCCATTTTTCTTCCCACGATAACTATACCCAAGGGGCCTTCCTCTTGGATTTTTCCGCCGGCATATCCATACCCTTTGCTTCAATGGTGCTGCTTAAGGCCTATGGGGGCCTTTCATATATGCAGTTTTCCTGGGCTGCCCAGGATGGATTTACCCAATATGCCCCGGGTTCTTACGGTACATACGAACCCTGGGACGACTCAATTGCAAAAACCCCGGTGTACGGTCCGACAATAAGCTACCTTCAGGAATGGCTTATCTTTACTCCGGGTATATCCCTGTATGTTCCTTTTTTGAGGTTTTTTTCTATTGAATTGTTTTTTAACATAGGTCCGGTTATTTTCTGCAACGACCGGGATGATCATTTGCTTGCTACCAAACGATATCAGTACGTTGAACACATGTCCAGGGGCCTCTTGCTTGAACCCCGGGTGGAGTTCGCCTTTTCACCCCACCCTCGGCTGGATTTATCGTTATACCTTGCCTACCGGTCTATCAGCGGTTCCCGGGGTGAATCCTGGTCGCGGTATACCGGCACAACCGCAGACGGTATCTTGTTCAAGACCAGCACTGATGCCGGCGCCGGGTATTCGGCCCTGGATGCCGGGTTTTCACTCGGGATATGGTTTTAGGGTGGTGATCCACACCCTATGATGGGAGAAGTAGACAGAGAGGGCAGGGAGTGATAGTAATATTACATAATATTAATGATAATAGATAGAGCGATATTACCAAAATCAATAATTGATAGATGGCCGGGGATACGCTATTCACGGGTATTATATTTAAGGATTGCTGATATGCGAAATTGTTTAAAAATGTTTTCTGTGCTGTTAATGGCCGGTCTTACGGCTGTTGCCTGTGTCGGAGGAGCTTCTGTAAAGCAGCAGTCCCTCAACTTTGATGCGGTACAAGGAAAATCATGGATGCTGGTCGAGGTAAAAACCGATTCCGGCAGAGTTATGCTTAACCGTCCGGCATTGGAAGCCAACGGTATGGGCGATACTTACACCCTGCAGATTGATGCGGAACGGATCAGCGGCAAGGCTGCGCCCAATCGGTATTTTGCTCCATATCAGGTGGGGGAAGATCAGCATATTTCTTTTAAACCCATTGCCGGCACGCTTATGATCAGCATCATCGACATTAAAGCGGATCTCACGGAACAGGAATATTACGACTACCTGGATCAGGTATACCGCTGGGATGTATCCGATGGTAACCTTGAGCTGCATACCCTCACGAAGGACGGTAAGGCGGCGGTCTTAATTTTCAGTCGGCAATAACAATCTCAATGAATTAACTTGAGCTGCTTCCAGAAGCTTGGGCTTTCCTGCCCTAAGCGCCAAAAACCAATGGATTGTACACCCAAGGCTTTGTTACTAAATAAATCTGACAAGTCAAACAACGCTTGGTCTAATGGTGTAATTCCATTCACCGTGGAAATCAGCTTTATGTATATTGATTTTCGCGAAATCATCATCGGCGACTTTTGTGCCTTTGGCATACTTGCTCTTATCAAGCACACAGGACACAGACAGACCTTTCGCGGTTTTTGTCGCGGCGATGAGCGAAACGATAACCGCTACACTGATAAGGGGAATGCCCTGCCAATTCCGGCTGATGAAGGAGAACAGGCGATGTTCAATTTTGTTCCATTTGCTTGTCCCGGGCGGGTAGTGCAAAACTGAAATATTCTTGCCGGTTTCATCCGCTCATTTCTGCAACTCAAACTTCCACAAGCGGTTCCTGTACCCGTTACTTCCACCGCAGTCGGCGGTAATGACGATGGTTGAAGCGTTTGAATAGTCGTGCTGGCCCTCGGCATACCACCACCATTTCCTCACCGATTCAACCGCAAACGCGGCGGTATCACACGAAATCCCGACGCTCACAAACCCGCGATTTTTGAACATATCATACACGCCATACGGCGTGGCTTTGCCGAGTTCGGGAATCGGAACATCATGGTCAAGTACCTCAAGAGGGGTTTTCTGTTCCCGGTATGTTCTGCCGTTATTTTTGAAGTTGCCTCCTTTTTCCTGCTTCTTCGCGTCAAGGGAGATTACCGGATTTCCCTCCACCGCGGCAGTCTTGCACTCATTGTTTATGTACTCGAATTGCTCGTCCCGGTCTTCGTGGGACGGCGTGGCGGCACGTGTTTTTTTATTGGCCTGCAAACCGTAGCCTAACATCGTCAGCATAATGCCAACCACGCGATAGCACGCCTTATATCCAAGGCAGGACAACCCCTTTTCGAGGTTTCTCAAACTTTTGTTTGTCCACAGCAACACCCGTTCTGGGTCGCCCTTGGTATGTGCGCTCACCAGTTCTGCAAGGGCTTCCAAGAGTCCGGCTTGCGCTTCCCAAACGTGTTTTGCGCCTCCGCCACTTTTACGACTCCGTCCTATCGGCATTATTTCACGGTCCGGGTCATCAAGTTCTTTTACGCCCTCCGTGAGCGTTTGACGCGATACCCCGGACAGCCTGCTGACAAGGCTCATGCCGCC
>JAITNP010000198.1 GCA_031290455.1 Treponema sp.
ATGGCCGTAGCAGGGATGATCGCCATGGCTGTGGCGCAGATAGGACTGATGAACATAACTCTGCCGCTCGTTAACCGGTTTGGCGGTGGAAACATGTCCAAAGGCTACCAGACTACCGCCACGGTTTATGCGTTAACCGCGATGGTTCTTTTCTGGATAGTTTTTGCCGGCACAAAAGAAGTTATCACCTTCACCAAAAAGAGCGCCGTTCCCCATCTGGAATCTTTCAAGATCCTGTTTAAGAGTAGAAACATCGTCTGTTGTATCCTCAATTCAACCTTATTTATGACCGGCATGATGGGCCGAATCGGCATTATGGTTTATTACTATTTGTGGGTATTAGGACGGCCCGATCTTATGGGTTTATTCATGTCCAGTCAGATGATCATCGGTGTTCTGGTAAGTCCCTTCAACCCTGTCATTGCGCGCAAGATCGGATTTAAGAATTCCGCGATTCTTAGTTGGATCATGAATGTAGGAGGTGTACTCGGAATATTCCTGGTCCCGGTGACCAATATGCCTCTATTGATCCTTGTCCATATTATCTACGGCCTGGGGTATATCGGCGGCAGCGGCGGAATGCTCAGAGACGCGATAGACCAGGCGGAATACAAGACCGGCATAAGGATCGACGGAACCGTTTCGGGATTTACCGGCTTTGCTACCAAGACCGGCGGCGCCATCGGCGCCTCAATCGGTCTCTTTGTTATGGGCTTTTCGGGATATGTGGGCGGGCAGGCAGTAACCCCGGCAATAGCCGCCGGTATCAACCGGGCGGTTAATCTGATTCCCGGTATCTTAATGGGCGCCTCTATCATTCCATTACTTTTGTATAACCTTTCAGAAGTAGAAGGAAAAAAGATACATGATGAACTTGAGGCGCGGAGAGACGCAAAGGCCTCAGAAACAGAGGCTCAAACCATTTAGGTGATTTATGCTCTCGTTTTTGAAGCGTTGCTTCAGGGGAGCTTAAAATATATTCCGAATTAGGAGAAAATTATGGCCGAAATAAACGGACCGAAACGTGGCGTGTCTATTTACAGCTATACCAGGGAACTCAACATTACCATGACCCTGGAAGACGCTATGATGGACATGCACGACATGGGAGCGACAGGTATTGAAATACTTGCCAACGCCCACATTCCCGATTACCCCAACCCCACCGACGAATGGGTTGAGTACTGGTTTACGCTCTGCAAGAGGTACAACATTACCCCCGTCGAATATGGGCACTGGGTGGATTCCCGGCTTTACAAAGGCAAGAGCCTTGACGCCAAGGAATCCCTGGCCCAGCTCGAAAAAGACATCAAGCTGGCGCATAGGCTTGGCTTTACCGTACTGCGGACCAAACTGGGCGTCATTGACGAGGTCTTGAACCCGGTGGATAACTGGAAGGAGTTCATCAAGGCGGCCCTGCCCCTGGCAGCAGAAAACAACGTGGTCATGTGCCCGGAAATCCACATCCCCACCGCCCTAAAATCAAGGATGATCGACAACTATGTTGATTTTATCCAGAAGAACAACACCAAGAACTTCGGGCTCAATATCGACTTCAGTACGTTCCAGACGTATTTTGATCCCGATGGTTTTATGATGCCCGGCCTTCCTGCCGACGGCGGTCCCTGTAGTTTCCCCGCTGACATCATCCCTCTGCTTCCCTACGTGTACTGCTGCCACGCCAAGTTCATCCACATGGATGAAAAATTCAGGGAAGAGTACATCCCGTACAACCAGGTTATCAGGACACTCAAAGAGCAAAACTGGAATGGTTATATGCTCAGCGAGTTCGAGGATAACAAGGCACGGCCCGGCAGCGATCTGTCGAGCTATGTTCCGGATCAGCTCCGCCGTCATCATATCTTGATGAAGCGGATTCTGGGTTACTGAGGAAGGAGGAGAAAAATGCTTGAACGAGAGATAATTCAGATGAGGGGTTTCCTCAATACCGTGGAAAACGGTAAGGTTACGGGCTTCCAGTTCAGAATCCGTTCCGACTACTATCGGGGCGTTTGGCTTTCCCTGTTGCGCCCGGGTGAACTTTTGGTGGATGGCGAAAAATACGACAACAGCGCCATCCGCTGGGAGATCGACGGCACGGAATACAGCATTGAGGAAATGCTGAAAACCGGCGATGCCCAGTGGCCGAACATGGAAGCGGCGGTTATTAAGGTAAAGAAAGACGGCGGTCTTTCCCAAGGCTACCATGAGGTCAGTTACTACTACCGCTACATCATGTCTTACATCCCGCCCGTTGTGAACAGTGATGAGGCGTTTGCACGGTGGCCGGTGAAGCCGGAAGTCCGGAAGCTGCTGATCGTTTAAAAAAGCAGCGCCCATAGGTTGTCCGGAACAATTATACTTCCGGACAGCTTTTTGTTTATCAGAGAGGAAGTATGGAGGAAAACATGTCAATAAAATTCGGTATCATCGGCCACGGTTTCATGGGCCACACACATGAAAAAATGCTTACTCGTCTGGAGGGTATACAGCTTACGGCTATCGCGGATATTGATCCAAAGCAGTTAGAAGATGTGCAGAGCGGCATAAAGCGATATACCAATCCAAGCGAGCTAATAAATGATCCCGATGTGCAGGTTGTTCTTATCGCGGCGAATAACAATCAACATCATAAGCTGGTCATTGAGGCTGCTAGGGCTGGTAAAGATGTACTCTGCGAGAAACCAATCGCCATGAGCCTTGCGGATTTGGACGACATGGAAAAAGAGTGCCAGGCCCATAATGTGCGTTTTACCGTGCATCATCAGCGCCGTTTCGATCCCGATTTTCGTACCGTAAAGGTGGTTTACGATTCCGGCTCCCTGGGAAATATCTATATGGTGAAAACCGGTCTCTATGGATTCAACGGCAATATGCACGACTGGCATATATTCAAGAAAGAAGGTGGCGGTATGCTCTACGATTGGGGTGTCCACCTTATTGATCAGATGCTTTGGATGATAGGCGGAAAACTGAAAACAGTTTACGCCGATGTACGCAATGTCATAAACGAGGAGGTGGATGATTACTTCAAGATCCTTCTGCGTTTTGAAAACGGTATTATGGCCGAGATTGAACTGGGCACCTATTATTTGGCGGATAAAGAAAAATGGTTCGAACGGCACTGGTTCATGGGTGGAAACAAGGGATCGCTCTCTGTGGACGGGTTCAGGCCGGAAGGGAAAATTTGCCGTACAACGCGCCTTTTGACCAATGTTGGAAAGGAACGCACCATATCCGCCGCCGGCCCGACCCGTTCATTTGGGCCGCCCCCGGAAGGCATTATTGTGACCGAAGACGTGGCAATAGCCGAGACCAAACACGAGGATTATTTTAAGAATTATATTGCCTCTTATCACAGCAAGGAAGATTTTCTTGTCAAGATTTCCGAGACCCGCCGGGTGCTTCAGGTAATGAACGCCGCCAGGGAATCGGCGGTCACAAGACAGGTAATATCCTTTGAATGACAGATTAGTCCGGTCATACTTTATTCTTTAAGTAAGGAAACTCCGGGAAAAATAACGAGGCGTAAAGACCTTGTTTAATAAGAAAATCAATGCTCATGCACTTTTTTACCCATTTTGCCAGATGGGGCAGCATGGGCATCATAGTTTTCATATTGGCGGCCCGCTGCTGGAGGACGGCATATTTGTCAACGCGAACCAGCTCCATTTTGGCGCTGGGGCTGTAGAACACGGCGACAGTCCTGAATGTATGTTCCATTGTCTGAGGTTCAACCCTTCCCTGCTCTGCGCCCACCCGTATATTGAGGCGCGGTTCGTCAATCCCCTGTTGTACGACAGCCGTTTTGACGCTATCTTTTTTCCCGCGCCCAGGGACAAGGCTTCCGCAAAGGATTGGCGCGCCACGGCTCTTCTCCGCGTCATGGCATTAATGGAATTAACCATAAAAGAAAATGATGATTCGGCGTTGGAAGCGCAAAGCCTGTTTTACGATCTCTGGGCATTACTTTTCTCGAATACGATGAGCTGTGGGGGGAATGAAAAGGCCACAACTGGCGGGGAAGACCTTACGATTAAACGGATGATCAGTTTTATTCATAAAAACTACCATGAAAAAATCACCCTTGATGACATTGCAAAAGCAGGGATGGTATGCAGGAGCAAATGCTG
>JAITNP010000242.1 GCA_031290455.1 Treponema sp.
TTCGGCTTCTTCCCGATAGCGTTGTTGATCATCGCAAAGGAGACAGGCGTTTCCGCAAAGGCGGGGGGAACAGTGGAAATCGAGGCAACGCTCATCTCCCCTTCAACAGCAGCCTGTTCAAAGTCCCCAAACCCACCGAAATCACCAAATCCAAGTTCATCAGCATTGGAACCGGTATTCCTATTCCCTGCTCCCAATCCATCCGGTGACTCCCCTACATTGAACATCTGGTTCATGCGCTTCACCATGTCCGTAAAGCCCATGACTTTGCCAACTTTGGGCACACGGGTGGTGAGGTAGGTGGAAAGGCCATCCAGCTGCCTGAGGACTTCCGGGTTGAGCAGCGTTTCAGTGCTGTCCGCCTCCACCGACACGATAATCTGGGTCGAGCCGCCAAAATGTTCGCGGATAAAACGATCGGAGCGGTTCACTTCGCTAGTCTCGTTGAAAAACTCAACCATCGAACTGTCAATAATGACTTTTGACGTGCCAATAATCGTAACGAGCAACACCAGCGCGGTAAGGGCAAGCACCAGCGATTTTTTGCCGGCTATGGCGGTCATGGTAGCGGCCAGTTCGTCCGCAAAGTTAATCCGTGGCTCTTTTGCTTTTTGTCGTGCCGCAAGTTTTATCGCGCGAGGGCCGCGTATAAGCAGTATCGCGGGAATAAGCGTCAGGGCAACCGCGAAGGCACAGAGAACGCCGAAACTGGCGAAAATGCCGAATGTTCGCATGGGAATGAGCGGGGCAAAACAAAATGAGACAAAGCCCGCGAAGGTGGTGAGCGCGGCAAGTAACACCGGCTTTACGAGCCGCCGCACGAGGCTGAGGACAAGGGCGCGGTGTTCTTCAATAGTAAAAGTTCTGTCAGCCATCTCATCTTTGTAATGGGAAATGACGTGAATACCGTAGGCACTCCCCACTGCGATAAGCATGACCGGGAGGGGGATGGCAAGAAGCGTGAGCTTGATGCCGAAAAGTGGCATGGCGCCTATGCTCCAAATTGTGGACACAAGCACGTTGAGGAGCGGGAGACTGACGTAGGAAAAACGCCGGAACGAGAGAATAAGGATCACAAGCAGCACCGCGATGACCAACGGTATGAGGACTATGACATCGCCAAACGCCGATTCGGTCACCGTCGCGGATACCACCGCTTGCCCGGCGGTGTAGACCGAGGCGGAAGCGTTGCCGGCGGCGCCATCGGCGAACATTTCTTTTGCCAGTTCCCGTATCTGAGTGAGGGTCGCCATTACCTCCGGCTCGCCTGAAAGGTCAGACGGGACATCAAGGCGTACCATAACTTGTGTAGAACTCAGGTCGTCGGAAACAAGGGAGCCCCGGTATAGATCCCATGAGTCGATGCGGCGTTTCAGTTCCGCAATTTCTTCGGGCTTTCCCGAAAAGTTCTCGTCCACGAGGTCGGTAACGATGATGCTTTCGCTGTCCGAGGTGATGTACTGGGTTGAAAGAAGCGAGTTCACGTCTTTGACAAGCTTCATTGTCTCAACCTTCTCTGAAAATTCCCTGACACGCGACAGAAAGCCGCTTTCAAAGACCGTACCGTAAGGGCGCTCAAGCCCTACTATGATCATGGTCGAATCACCGTACTCTTCCTCGAAGTGCCTCGTGGTAACACGCGCCGGATTGTCGGCGGGCAGGAAGGACATGATGTTGTTGTCCATTCGTGCCTTGGGCAGTTGCAACGCAAAAAACACGGTGATAAGCGCAACCACGCCTACCACCGCCCAGGGATGCTTGAAAATTTTTTCCAATCGTAATACTCCTTATAATTGACATTAGGAATAACATATCGTATTATGATTAGACATGAAGCACAGTTTTATGGGTTTTTGTTCGATAACTGGACACTATGTGCGATTATGTCCAGCTTGTGGACAATATTATCCTAACCGTGCGGGGAGTAAACAAAAAACATGGAAAAGTCAGACATCCGAATTCGATTTACCAAAAAGACACTGCGCGATGCTTTGCTCGATCTGATGAAAGTATCTCCGATACAAAACATTCCCATCAAGGCAATATGTGGGGAAGCGGGGGTGAGTCGTTCGACATTTTATATCTATTACGAGGATCAGTATGACCTTCTCCGTGAGATAGAAGATGAACCTCTTGTTGAAATTGAAAAAATAATCAAAAAATACAAGGACATGAAAACATTCTCTTCCGCCGGTCGTGAACGGATCGAGATACTACGAAATGTGCTGGATTATGTTGCCGGTAACAGTAATTCAATTCAGGTATTATTGAGCGAAAACGGCGACACTGGTTTTTAGATGCGTTTTTTCAACTACTGTCTCAAATCAATGCAGCAATTTATAAAACCCAAAGAAGCCGGGACGGCGGATGAACATACAATCAAATACGCTTCTGTTTTTATGGTAGGCGGCTGTCTCGCGCTCATGCGTGAGTGGCTGAAAAACGGTATGGATATACCGGTTCCGGAAATGGCGAAGCTCATGGCTAAACTGGTACGCGATGTGCCGGCGTAGGGGGGAAATGACTGCGAGTGTGCCGAATACACACCGTAGTGCGAGCCGCCGTCGCTATTTATGGCTCAGGTGGCATACCGTCTGCTCTTCAACCTGCTTTTTCATATATTATCTTCCCTGTCCGCTCTATTTCATCAATAAAAAAATTGCCATATTCTTTTATTTTTTTTAATTCTTCTTTTGAGTAAACCAATATATCAAGTGGAATGTTCTGGTTAATTTCAAATACCAAATTTCTTATAAATACCCTTTTATTTAATCGTTCTTCATAAGTTTTTGAAATGTGATTATTATCCAGTATTACCATAAGGTCTATATCACTATTTTCATTTGGATTTCCATTAGCATACGAGCCAAATAGAATAATCTTATACGGGTCAGAGGATTTTAGAGAAGAAACCAGGCTATCCAACACGGTAGTATTGCACATAACGTTCTGGTTGTATGCGACGTTCCAGCCCGCCTATAAGCAACTCGTAGGGTTGCGGCGGGCTGGAATGTGGGTGAGGGAGCCGTGGGAGGCGCAGCCAGGCGAATGAACCCCGAGGGAGCGTAGCGACGAAGCGCATACAAACCTGTTGCATTTGCAGAAAAACTGTTTCCCAGAACTTGTATCCTTCCCCCAAAAACTCATTTTTAGGTATACACCCCGCTGTGTTCCGGCGCCCACAGAGATGCCTCTTCCTCACCCTTTCCCTCCTATTTCAGCCGGGAGTCAAAACTATTTGGAAGGGCCTGCAAAAACTCTATACCCTGCTTGACTACCGTGAATTGTTTGATTTTGTGAGTCAAGCATAGCACCCCGGTGCGGGATGCTCTTATTGATATGGAACGGGGAAAAGCGATATTGATTATTTGAAAGAGGCGATAGAAAACATCAGGGAAGTGGTCACGGAAAAGAGACAGGGAGGAGCGGCTGTTTCCCACATCGTGGAGGACCAGACAATCAAGGTGGTTGGGCATGCTTGGCCTGTTCTTCATTGGATTCGATCAACGAGATATCGTGTTTTTCCTGAATGAGGTGCCGGGCCAGTTGGGTTTCCACCAGCACCCACAATAACGATACGTATGCTGTTTATGGATGTATATCCGCCGCGAGTAGTTCCAGAAACCCCGGATAGGTTACGGCTGCCGCTTCGGCGCTCCCGATTTCAACCGGACCTGCCGCGCCGAGGGCCGCCGTTGCCAGGGCCATCACCACCCGGTGATCCCCATGACCGTCTACCCCTCCGCCCCGAAGCGCCGAACCTCCCCGGATGATAAGACCGTCGGGCCGTTCTTCGCATAGAACCCCAAGCTTCCCCAGTTCCTGGGCCATTACCGCGATCCTGTCGGTCTCCTTGATCCGGGCATGGGCCACATTGACCAGGGCGGTTGTTCCCTCGGCATAAGCGGCCACCGCAGCCATGATGGGCAACAGGTCCGGGGTTGCGTTCAAGTCAAAAACACCCCCCCATAAGGGACCAGTACGGGAGATATGCAGGCCCCATTCCGGTTGGGTCCTGCCTGCTGGTGAGGGTAACTTTACCCAGGTCACTTCAGCGCCCATCTGGGAAAGCATATCGAACACCACTTTGTCCCCCTGGGGATCATCCGGGTCCAGACCAAGGAGGGTTACCGGTCCCCCGGAAATGACGGCGGCTCCACCGGGGAAGGCGGTGGAGGAAAAATCTCCTGGCACCGGGCCGTTCATGGGGGTATACTGCGCCCCCCCGGGGATACGGAAATAAGAAAAGTCCGCTGCCCCTTCGTAGGGTATCTTCTGGGCATCAAGGTACGACAGGGTAAGCTCAATATAGGGCCTTTCGTTGAGGAGCGGTACATCAATTTCCGTGATGGTTCCCCCCGGGGCCAAAGGAGCGGCCAGGAGCAGGGCGGAAAGGTATTGGCTGGTAGGGCAGGGGAGGCTCACTCTGCCCCCCTTCCAGGGGCCTTGTACGGTGATGGGGGCGCAGCCCTTTGGGGCAGAGGTAACGGTGATGCCTAAGCCCGAGAGCGCCTCCAAGAGGGGAGCCGCGCTGCGGCAACGGATCTGGGCATCCCCGGTAAATTCCACCGGTCCCCTGCCCAGGGCGGCAACGGCCAAAGCCAGGAACAGCGTGGTCCCGGAATTGCCCACATCCAGAGGGGAATGCGGAGTGCGGAGTGCGGAGTGCGGAGCGGGGCCGATACCCTGGACGGTCCAGCGGACCAGTTTTTCACCCGTTTCGTCCGCGGGATTCGGACAAAGCCCATCCACTGCCCGGTGTTCTTCGATATGCGCCCCCAAGGCCCGGCATACCGAGACACAGGAACGGGCATCCAGAGAATCCAGCGGATAGGTAATCTCCGAAACCCCTTCCCCCAGGGCGGCAATGAGCAGTCGCCGGATGGTGTGAGACTTGGATGCTGGAACCCGGAAGGTCCCGGAAAAAGTATGCGGTCTAATTATCCCATGCATGGGGTTAGTGTAGCCTATTTTAGTGAAACTGCCTACTGGTTTACCGGATTAAAGACTCTACACCTTTTCAACCAAATAGGATATTATCGGTATCCATGGGAAAGTTCAAACCACCGGGGAGCATACCTGACCCCAATGAAAACTTTTTAGGGTCCCGTGCAGGACCGCAGACCCGTAGAATAGCGGCCTACCGGAAAATGTTATCATCCCAAGCCACGGACGCCCCTGAAACGATGCCGGAGACCTTGGCACGGACCGTGTCCCCGGAACCGGAGCAGGATTCAAAGTACCGGCGGGTAGCCCAATTTCTCATCCTCATCGGGGGGGATGAAGCCGCCCAGATCCTTTCCCACCTTGCGCCGGAACAGGTTGAGGTGATTTCAAAGGAAATAGCCTCCATCCGGGGCATTACCGCGGAAGAAGCGGAATCCGTGCTGGGGGAATTCCGCTCTCTCCTTGCCGCTTCCTATAACTATTCGGGGAGTTCCACCGGGGGGGTGGACACGGCCCGGCGGCTGCTGTATGCTGCCTTTGGTTCCGAAAAAGGGGAAGCCCTTTTAAGAAAGACCGTTCCCGGGGCGACGAACAATGTTTTCGGTTTTCTGGAGGACTTTTCAGGAGAGCAGCTTGCCATGCTCTTGAAGGATGAGCGTCCTGCTACCGTGGCCCTGGTGCTTTCCCGGCTTCCCCCACAATTAGCCGCTGAGGTGTTGTCCGTTACCGCCGCGGATCAGAAATTCGAGATTGTCAAACGTATTGCCCGGCTGGGAAAAACTTCCCCAGAAGTGCTGGAACGGGTGGCGGATGCCCTCAGGGAAAAGGCCCGGCATGTGGCCCATACCGAAACGACCAGCATAGACGGCATGAGCGCCTTGACCGCTATCCTGAAATCTTCAGATGCTTCCTTTGGGGACCGTATCTTGAATAAACTGGTGGGGCAGGATCCGGACCTGGGCCGGGATTTGAAGGAACGGCTCCATACTCTGGACGATGTGGTCAAGGCCGATGACCGGCCCATTCAGGAGAAACTCATGGCCATGTCCGACCGGGATATCGTTTTGCTGTTAAAAGGCCGTTCCGACGCCTTTACAGAAAAAATAATGGCCAATATTTCCGCCCAGCGGCGGGTGCTTATCCGGGAAGAGGCGGATGTCCTGGGACCGGTGCGCCGGCGGGATGTGGATGTGGTGGCCGGGGAATTCCTCACCTGGTTCAGAGAGAACCGGGAAGCGGGGCATATTCTCCTAGTTGATGATGAGGATATAATCGAATGAAAACGAAATTACGGACCGGACAGGTCCTGGACAGCGGGTTTGAAATCCGGGCAATCGTAGATCTGGCGGAATTGAATGCCGAGGGCATCTGGGCCTGGCACCGGAAAAGCGGGGCCGAGGTCTTTCATGTGTTAAATGATGATAAAGAAAATCTCTTTGCCTTTGCCTTTGCCACTCCCCCGGAAGATTCCACCGGGGTTGCCCATATCCTGGAACATTCGGTCCTCTGCGGCTCAACACAGTATCCGCTGAAAGATGCCTTTCTGGTATTGGCCCAGGGGAGTCTCCAGACCTTTCTCAATGCCTGGACCTTCCCGGATAAAACCGTGTACCCCGCCAGCTCCATCAACGAGGATGATTACTTCAACCTCATGTCCGTATACGCCGACGCGGTGTTCCGGCCCCTCCTTTCAGAATGGACCTTCATGCAGGAAGGACACCGGCTTATGTTCCGCTCTCCGGAATCAAGTGAAGATGGTTCCAATTACGGGACCCCCGGGCTTTCTATTACCGGGGTGGTCTACAATGAGATGAAAGGAGCCTACTCCTCTCCGGACGCCTATGGGGATCTCTGGGCTACCAAGGCGGTATTACCGGATACGCCCTATTCCTTTGAATCCGGGGGGGACCCGGAATGTATCCCCGATTTAACCATGGAGGCTTTGCGGGAATTTCACCGGAACCGGTATTCCCCCGCCAACTGCCGGATCTTTCTGGCAGGTAATATTGCCACGGAAAAACAGCTTGCCTTTTTGGACCACGGGTTTCTTTCGGTCCTTCCCCCGGGAAAGGCGGCTCCCCTCATCCCCCGGGCTAAACCGTGGACCGCCCCGCAAACCTTCCGGGTTCCCTGCCCTGCGGGGGCGGAGCGGAAATCCACGGTCCTGCTTTCCTGGCTCTGCGGGGATATCACCAACGGAGATGAACGCATGGCCCTTTCCGCCTTGGCGGAGATACTCTTGGGCCATGACGGTTCCCCTTTGACCCGGACCCTCATTGAGTCGGGATTAGGGGAGGACCTGGCTCCTGCGACCGGGCTTGAGGGGGAACTGCGGGAGATGGTGTTTACCATGGGACTGCGGGGGTGTATGGCGCCCCCGGGTGAGGAACGTGGTATTGAAGCCCAGGTTCAGCAGGTGATCCTGGAAACCTTACAACGGCTTGTCCGTGAGGGTATACCCCAAGCGGAGATTGAGGCCGCGCTTTTGTCCATGGAATTTGCCAACCGGGAAATTCGCCGTTCCCAGGGGCCGTGGTCTTTGGTGTGGCTGCGGCGGTCCCTGCGGGGCTGGCTGCATGGGGGGAAGCCCTGGGAGAGCCTGTGCTTTGTACCGGGGTTTACCGAATTAAAGCGGCGCCTTGGGGATGAGACCGGGAGGAACCGCTATTTTGAATCCCTGATCCAAAAATACCTCCTCGACAATCCTCACCGAGCGTTAATCGTGATTGAGCCGGAGCCCAGTTATCTTGAAAAGCAGGAAGCGGCATTAACAGAGCGGCTTTCCCGGCATGAGGCTGCCCTTTCAGAAGCGGAAAAGCAGGCCATCCAGGAAAAAGCCGCCGAACTGGAACGGATTCAGGAAGCGGGGGAACGCCCAGAGGCCCTGGCAACAATCCCCCACCTTGCGCGGAAAGACCTTTCCCCGGAGATAGAAATCGTTCCCCGGGAACTCCGGGATGCCCAGGGGACGCCGGTCATCACCCATGACCTCTTTACCAACGGTATCACCTATACGGATTTTGCCTTCCCCCTGGATGTGTTTGCCCCGGAAGATTACCCCTGGCTCCCCCTCTTTTCTCGGGTGGTGGGTTCCTTGGGACTTCCCGGCATGGATTATGGGGAGGTATCGAGCCTCCTCGCCCGTACGGTCGGGGATTTCCATGTCATGCTCCAAACCGGTTCCACCGCCCCTGGCGCCTCCCGTACCGTTGCCACTCCTTCAGGCATCCTTGATGTGGTGGGCCGGGACTGGCTTATCTATCGGCTCAAGGCCCTGGACGAAAAGACCGGTCCCGCCCTGGACTTGGCCTTACGGCTCATCGTTGAGGCGGACTTTTCCGACCTTCGCCGCATCCGGGACCTCGTCTTAGAGATGAAGAATGTGGTGGATTCAAGCTTGGCCCCGGCGGGTCATACCTATGCTGCCCTCCGGTCGGGGCGGTACTTTTCCCGGGCCAAGGCGGTGGAAGAAATCTGGAGCGGCCTCAGCCAACTCGAATTTATCCATAAGATAGCCCCTTTGGATACAACGGAAATCAGCGCTAAACTGGCCGCGATCCGGGATACCCTGGTCTCAAAGGCGGGACTCATCACCAATATCACCGGTTCCGCGGCAGCCGTGGGTAATACCTTCCGGGGCATTGAAGAGCGGTTCAGCCGGTTTGGTCCCCCTCGGCCTCGGAATCCTGCCTCCGAAAGTTCAAGTTCCCTGTTCTCCCTCCTTGACCAGGAACCGGTCGCAAAACCCGAGGTGTATGTTTCCCCATCCCTCCAGGTTGGCTTCGCCGCCGTAACCCTGCCCACCGCTTCCTTTGCCATCAAAGAACATGCCGCCGAATTGGTGCTGGCCCATCAGCTTTCTACCGGCGCCCTCTGGGAGGACATCCGTATGCGGGGAGGTGCCTACGGCGCCTTTGCCCATCCCGACAATCTTGAAGGGACTTTTTCCCTTTCTACTTACCGGGACCCGAATCCCTGCCGGTCCCTGGATGCCTTTGCCGCCATCTTGCAGGACGCGGCGGATCACCAGCCCGATGAGGAATTCCTTGAGAAGGCGATTATCGGCAGCTTTGCTAAGGAAACCCGCCCACGGACCAGCGCCGAAAAGGGGATCACCGACTGCTTCCGTTTTCTCTACGGCATTGAAGCGCCTTACCGGGCAAAAAAGCTCAAGCATCTGGTCAACGTTTCCGCAGATGCAATCGCTGCGGTGGCCGGGAAGATCGTCTCCCATGTCGGTTCGTCCGCTCCGGTTATCGTGGCCGGGACCGGGGCCGTGGAAAAGACGGCGGCAAAGCAGGGGTTTGCCGTGAAGGTTTTACCGGTGTAGGGCGAATATGAACAAATTTTTTATCTTTTTTTCGTATTTCCTATGGACAAATAAAACCAGGCATGCTATATATTATTATAAGGTTATTTTGAGTAATCGGAATTGTCATAGATGATTCTATATTTTACGGAGGGTGGAAGTTATTGATTCTCTCAATACGGTATGATGGCCTGGAAAGAGAAATGTAATACGGGTAATGGATGAACTTTACGATAAGTGTAATTTTGTTGTTATTCATTCGTATCAAAAATCCCGGTAAATTCATGTGGCAAATGGTATATATTTCCATAAAACCGCAAGACTTTCAAATATTTATAGGCATCAAAGGCCCTAAAATAGGGGGCGACTGAATAGTTGCATTCGTCTATATAGTCGCAATAACTCCTAAAAATATACACGAATAGATAAACACCATTAAGGAGGATATGATATGGGTTTACCTTTAGAACAAATACTAGAAGAAGTGTATAAATTTATCCCACTAGATTTAAAAGAGAGAATGGCCACAAAAACGGGGGCACTTCCTTTTGGTCCTGAAGCTGTAAAAGTTATGCATGAATTACGAGAAGTTATAGGAATTACACCAGCAAATTCAAGAGACTTTAAAGACGCAGCGAAATTATTTAAATTAAAAGATGGAACAGTTGTTTCAAGATATGTAAATCCTGTTGGATGTGAACACGTCTTTTTGTCAAATGAAAATGATGAATGCATTTTTGGAGGATGGGTTGGATGGATTCACAATAAAGGATTGAGGAAGATAATAGAGAATATTAGTGAGAAATATGGGACCGGCCTCATGTTGGGGGCATTTAGGCAGCCATGATAAATTCGCGCACCGAGGTGCCCCAGATTCCGCTTTCTTCTTTGAATTTAAGGGGCACCATGTCTTGGGCTGTGGGATCATTCCACATCATGCCCGCCTGTGTGCATCGTTTTTGTACCACCGTCTTGTTCCCGCTCTCTATTGACCCGGAGCCTATGTAACACAACACCCCCTGCCTCCTGTATTCGGCATAATCTATCTTCTTCTTGTTATGGTCAATATACGTGTACGGATTCACCACTCCGGCAGGAAGGCTTTTTCCTTATACTGCTCCAATCGCCTTAGTACTTCCTCCGACTGGCTGTTTCGTAACAGCTCTATAAGCTCTTCCGCCCAGGGGGTATATAGTTTCTCATCCCCTTGAAAAAGATATTTCCCAAAACGGTAGATGTTTTCCGCAAGATGATAAAAGCCCAGTATCTGCAGCGCGTCAGGGAATAATCCCCCCCCCCAAAAAAAAGTTGCACCTATATTTTGTTTTATGCTTGACAAGAAATCAAACATCGTATAGATTAATATTAAACGCTAAGGATTAGTTAATTCTTTGGAAAGAAAAGAATTAACCAAGGGAGTATGTTCATTGTCGATAGTCATTGGGTCACAGGATGCAGTCTTATGACTGATGAAGAAAGAGAAGAAAAGGAGAAGGCCACCCTCATCAATGCGGGCCTTGCTGGAGCCGCTGCCGAGGGTGTTCAACGGTATGGCTCGGCGAATAAGGAACATGTAGTCGCCTATGGCGGGGTAGATAATGAGGCGGGGAAAACACTCAGCAAGGGACTTGAAAGTATCTCGGAAAGTAAGGTTCATCCCGATTATCAGCAACAAAACATTAAGCAGCAGGCGGGTTTTGCCGCAGAAGTAAAAGAGACCGCACGGGAAAATGCCGAACGGGTTATCAATAACGATAAAACACGTGTTGTGCGTACTGATGATATTGGCCGGGTAAATGATCCGTTATACGATCATGTCGTAGTTGACGAAAATGGAACGGTCATCAGCGGTTCAGGCTCGCAGATGAAATTTGTGGGAAAAACTCCCTCGGAAGCTTTGGATAAAATTGCTTCCCAAAAATATCAGAAATATCATGATGCTGATGCCAAGATAGAAGTTCCCTCGGATTTTTATGATGATATAAAAAAAGAAGCCCGGGAAAAGATTAGCTCCTTACAAAAACAGGCACAAGAATTACAGGCCCAGGGCAAGCATGATATTGCAAAGCAAAAATTAGCGGAAATAGAAAAATATAAGAAAATAGATAAAAATTTACAGAAAAGCCATGTTTCTAATGCGGAAGCCATAGAAGCGCGTTCGAATCCAATGCTATCAACCGCAAAAGATATTGCAAAAATCAGCCATCGTGCGGGGCTTGAACAAGCGGGGTTTGGTGCGGTAGCAAGTGGTGTGCTATCTATAACGCAGAACCTTGTTTCGGTGATAAAGGGTGATAAGAAACCGGAAGATGCTGCTTTAGATGTGGTAAAAGACACCGGCACCGGTGCGGTTGTCAGTTATACCACTGCTTTTACGGGTTCAGTGATTAAGGGCCTTATGCAAAATGCAAAATCAGATATGCTAAGGGTACTTTCAAAAACAAATCTTCCTGGAACAATAGTAGCAATAACGCTTGAAACGGGTAAGACCCTTGCAAAATATATCAGGGGTGAAATTGATGGTGTGCAATGTCTTGAGGAACTGGGTGAAAAGGGCACGGGTATGGTCGCGTCCGCTTTATTTGCGACCCTAGGACAACTTGCGATTCCGATTCCTGTTGTGGGCGCTATGATTGGTGGTATGCTGGGCTATGCGTTAAGCAGCGCCGGTTATGGGCAACTGACAACAGCCCTTAAATCAGCAAAAATCGCACGGGAAGAACGCATACGGATTGAAACCGAATGTGCGGAAGCGATTACGATGATCCGTTCTTATCGTCTTGAAATGGAAACAACTATTTCCCGCTATTTATCAGATTATATGGGTACATTTCAGGCGGCTTTTGATGATATAAAAAAAGCGTTACAGCTTGGTGATATTGACGGCTTTATCACCGGGACTAATTCTATTACCCGGAAACTCGGGGGGACGCCGCAGTTTAATACATTTAATGAATTTGATGCGCTTATGCGGAGTTTAGAATCGTTTAAATTATAGGAGGATATAACGATGGCACTAAAAGGATTGGGGGGATTGGAGGGAATGAAGCAGATGTTACCGCTATTGGAGCTGCCTTTTTCATTCAATATCGGGGCTAGGGACGAGAGGGAAATGATGCAAATCATTTATCTTTTTCTTTCGGCTGAACAGGGAAAACTGCTGAATACCGAACAAATGAAAATGTTTGAGGAAATTGGCTCAATGGTTCCTGGGTTCAATACCGAACGAGATAGAATCATTAGTGAAAGTAATGAAATCTTAGTAGGATTCATCTATAATCATAACCGAGATGATAATATTGCTCAAAGTATCGTTCGACTTGCTGATTCCATATATTCTAAAAACGCCCGGAGAAGTCTTCTTTGGATGTTGGTCAGGCTGGTCTATTATTATAGGAGAGGCCCTGATAATAAACTGAACATCATCATGTCCTTGTTGGATAAATGGGAAATTGATAAATCAATCTTTGATGAGATGAAGGATACGGCTGAAACGTATATTGCATTAAATGACCACTGGAATTGGCTAAATATACATGATAAAGGGAAAAGCCTGGAGGAACTAGAAAAGAACGAGGTTGAACTTAATGAAAGCATCAGCAATTTAATTGTTGTTGGATAAAATTTTAAGGAGGAAAAATCATGCCAATTCCATTTATACTTGGCGGTATTGGTATTGCAACAGGGCTTTTGGGAATAGGGACAGGAATTAAGAGCGTTGTTGATAACAACGATGCAAATGATGTCAATGCACAAGCGAACTTAATTGTTGACAAGGCGAAAGAAAATTTGGAGGAATGTCGTACCAAATCCTACAAAGCACTTGAAGCATTGGGGGGTAAAAAAGCGTTTGTCCTTAATAACGGTATCACTGATTTTGTAAATGCTTTTGAAAAACTAAAAAATGTTGATATAAAGAATTCAGTAGGACACGATGAATTAAAACTTGATAAACAGTCTTTAAGACAACTAAAAGAAATGGGTAATTATGCAGCCTCAATTCTTGGCGGTGTGGCAGGCGGTGCAGTTGGCGGCGCTTTAGCCGCCTTCGGTGCCTACAGCGGTGCTATGGTTTTTGGTGCGGCCTCTACTGGTACCGCGATAGCCTCATTGAGTGGTGTTGCCGCAACGAACGCGACGCTTGCCTTTTTGGGAGGTGGCTCCCTTGCCGTAGGGGGGTTGGGAATGGCAGGAGGTGCTATGGTACTTGGAGGACTTGTCGCCGGTCCTGCTCTTGCTATCATGGGGATTGTACTCGGTGCAAAAGCCAGTGAAAATCTTGATAAGGCACGGAGCAATTTGGCGGAGGCCCGCAAAATTGCAGAAGAACTGCAAACCGCATCGGTACTTTGTAATGGTATTCGCAGGCGCAGCTATATGTTTGAACGGCTTTTGATTCGTCTCGACGCCTTATTTTCTCCGCTGGTATATCGGATGGAAGAGATCATTGAAGCGAGTGGTGTCAACTATCCTGATTTTACAGCGGTTGATAAAAGGACAATATGCACTGCTGCGGCTTTAGCACAAACGATAAAAGCAGTGCTTGTTACACCGATTCTGACAGAAGATGGCAGATTAACCGACGAATCAAAGCAAATTGCCAGTGATATACAAAAGAATTTATCATCATAGAAAGTTCAAGCAATGAAGGGTAAATCCTTCATTGCTTTTTGCTTATAACCTATGCATTTCCGATGTATACAATGTGGCCTCTGTTGCCGGATGTTAAAGCTTATTCCTGCCTTGTCGGATTATGATGACGGTAATGGTGTATGCCGTTACCTCAAAAATAATCTCTGCGATATTTATAAAGACCGCCCATTAATCTGTAATGTTGAGGCCATGTATACAGCTTTTTTTAAAGACGCTATGGATGAAGACACCTTTATCCGAGAAAATCTGAACGCCTGTCTGAAACTCAGTAAGCAATTTGGCGATAAAAAAAATCAGCATAGACTTAAACAACTCATGTTACGCAAGGACTTGATATAATCGCCAAGATATAGTAGGGTAAAGTTATAGAAAAAAACATATATTAATGATAATAGATAGAGCGATATTACTACAATCAATCATTGATATGTTTTAGATGGCCGGGGATACGTTATTCACTATTATTATAGTTAAGGATTGCTGATATGCGAAATGGTTTAAAAATGTTTTCTCTGATGTTAATGGCCGGTCTTACAGCCGTTGCGTGTGCCGGAGGAGCTTCTGTAAAGCAGCAGCCCCTCAGCTTTGATGCGGTACAAGGAAAATCATGGATGCTGGTCGAGGTAAAAACCGATTCCGGCAGTGTTATGATAAACCGTCCGGCTTTGGAAGCCAACGGTATGGGCGATACCTACACCCTGCAGATTGATGCAGAACGGATCAGCGGCAAGGCTGCGCCCAATCGGTATTTTGCTCCATATCAGCTGGGGGAAGATCAGCATATTTCTTTTAAACCCATTGCCGGCACGCTTATGATCAGCATCATCGACATTAAAGCAGATCTCACGGAACGGGAATATTACGACTACCTGGATCAGGTATACCGCTGGGATATATCCGATGGTAACCTTGAGTTGCATACCCTCACAAAGGACGGTGAAGCGGCGGTCTTGATTTTCAGCTGGCAATAACATTTTTTTATTATCAAAACCCTTTAATTTTCGCTGCTTCGCAACAATCGAATCGTTGGTATAGGAACTAGTATGATGCATGGATTAACGTGAGCTGCTTCCAAAAGCTTGGACTTTCCTGCCCTAAGCGCCAAAAACCAATGGATTGTACACCCAATGCACGGTACATTTCCATACGGACCGAAAGAGAATAGTCGTCTTCGTAGTAGACCGTAACGGTAACCGGCGTTTCGTAAGTAAAGGTAGGGATACCCTGTTCCCGGCGGATCTCGCTAATACCCTGTTCTTTTTTAATTCCTTCGATTCCTGAAAAGATGAAAGCCCTGTTGGGGTTCATGTTCCCCCAGGTCCGGCCATAAAAGGGGATACCCATGATGAGTTTTTCCGGGCCTATGGTTTTAAGCGCGTATGCCGCAACAGATTGACACCAGGACATCGACGCGATGGGACCGGGTTCGCTGGTGGACCAATGTTCGTCATAGGCCATCACCAGAATTCGGTCCACCAGGTCTTTAATCTTGCCGTAATCATACACATCATTATCCAGAGTACGAGTCCGCGCAGGGAGGGCAACGGTGAAGCGCTTGCTGCCTCCAAGCCCTTTTCTGAGTTCCTCAAGAAAGGAACGGAAACTGGCTCCATCCCGTGGGGGAACCGACTCAAAATCAATGTGCAGGCCGTCAAAGGGCTTTGATGCTTCAAGCAGTGCGGTGATCAGGCGCTGCCTGACCGGACTTCCTTCCATAAGCACAAAATGGGTTAAAGCCCTGCTATTGCAGCACACCACCAGGTGTATCCGTCCGGTAAACGAGGGAACCTTTTTGGGGTCTGGAACATCAACCAATTCCCCATAATTGTTCACTTCGGCCCCAAAATATCCAATATCGGATAGGGGATACTGTGCTTTCAACGAATCCTCCCGGCCGCTTACCAGATACCCCCAAATTTCCCCAAAGGAGGATATTGGCAAGTCTGTCTCAGCGGGCAGGGAGGCCATATCAGTGAAAGAACCCAGGGGGCTTGCATCTTCACGGGTATCGGCTGTATCATTAGCGGCATCAATTACAAGGGGCTTTTTAATATCCACCGGCACCGGCTCAGAGGTACAGTCGATAAAAACAAGCAACAGGCACCAGAGGAATAAACCGGTATGATTCCTCATGGCGCGGGAACAACTCGTCTTAACTGGGCGTCAGGAGGGGGCAGCCGGACATTATAACTCGGCGATGTCAGGTCAAGACCAGCTTCTTTGAACCCATCTTGCAGGTTTTTATGGAGGTCCGAAAGAATCGCCGGTACTTTACTCACTTCCTTGACATACACATTGAGTTCGTACTTGGCGTAGTAATCGTCCAGGGCAGTTTGCAAGATATACGGGGCGGGGGTTTCCTCCACATAGATTGTCTTCTTCCCCGCAGCGAGCATGACCTCGTGAACTTGCCTCCAAGGGATGTAGAATTCCATGGTAACATCCGTATGGAGTATCAGCCCTTCCGCCATTTCGGTGGAAAAATTGTAGTTGGTAATATTGGCATTCAGGATCACCTGGTTGGGAAAGGTAACAAATTCATTTTTATGGGTCCTGATCCGGGTAACCGTCGCCGACTTTTCCACCACAAAGCCGGTAACATCATTGATCTTGATCCGATCCCCCAGTTTAAAGGGCCGCATATAGGTAATCACGATACCCGCCACCAGGTTCCCAATGGCCGAAGTGGACCCCAGGGAGAACAGGATCCCCACGAACACGGAAATCCCCTGAAACGCCGCCGAATCCGAGCCGGGAAGGGAGGGATAGATGATGGCCAGCATAAAGGCGTATAAAAGAACCCGCAAAAGGCTAAAGGTCGGCTGTGCCCAATCAGCGTAGAATCCCGGGATAACCAGTTTTTCTTTTTCGATTTGGATGGTAAAGAATTTTAGGAACCGGATGATATATTGGATTACCACAGCAACAATGACAATGGTAAAGAGGTTCGGGATATACCCGACAATAGCTAGGACGATATTTTTTAAGGGATTTAAGATGTAGCTAAAAATGGTGGACGCCAGGTTTCTGGTCAGGGGGAACAAGCTGAATACAATGGGGATAGTGAGGAAGAGCTGGAATATGGTAACCACCCACTTGAGTATTTTTAACAGGAAGTAGGCGACGCTGAGCATTTGATTGGTATCCATGATCCGGTACTGTTTAATATTCAGGGGCTTAAACTTTTCGGTACCCAAAACGGTAACTTTCTGGTTAAGCCAGACAAACAGGCGCCACATCAGACGGATCAACAGGATCTGCAGGATGATGATGGCCGCGGCGATACCAAAACGGATAAGCAGGTTCATGTGGGTATTTTCCATGAACATGGTTAAACCAGAGGTCATTTCCTCGGTTGCATCAATGAGGTTCTCACCCTCCGGTTCGGTTTGTTCCTCCTGGATTGATTGGACCTGTGGGGTTTGGCCAGCTTCTTGGTTACCCAGCGCCGGTATATAAAACGGAACGAGGAAGAAGACAACCGTCAGCGCCGATAAAAAAACGGCCTTCCTGGTATTCCACAATCGCATAGTACCACTCCATAAAATAGATTACTCTTTCAACGTGATTATTTTATCTGCAAGTGCATCGAACGTCAAGCCATGCCGCCTGCATAGACCGATTTGACTAAAAATAGCTGATGCGGTAGGTATTGAGGGTTTCAAAGCCGATGTGGCGGTATAGCTTGCGGGCAAAGGGGTTTTGTTTTTTAACAAAGAGGGTAACGCCCTTTTTTTCCGCCAAAAGACGCCGGATAAAAAGGGCTCCCATGCGGGAGGCAATACCGAGACCCCGGTACGCGGGGTGCACATAGACCCCGCCGATCTGGTACCGGGAAAAAGATGCGGCGCTGGTATTGATCTTCCCGACAAGGCGGGAACCGAGTTCGGCAACAAGTATATGTTCATGGTCCATGATGTGTTCCAGGGACAGGCGGCAGGCCGCAGGGTTGAATACCGCTTGCTGGGGAAGCACTTCTTCCTGGTCATAAGCCGATTGGAGCTGGAAAAGGTTGTCCATGTCCCCGGGCTTAGGGGGTCTGAGGATAAGCCCCGGGGGGCCTCTGGTAAGAAGCGCCGGGTTAGGCTGTTGATCAAGGGACATCAGATCGTAATCGATCCGTTCGACGGGCACATACCCCAAGGGCCCCATGACGGCTTCCAGGAGTTCTGTGTCGTGCAGGAGACCCTGGAGGGCATAGATGGACATGGTGCTGAGGAAGTGGCTCATAAAATGGGGAACGGGGATATGGGATTGGCCGTTAAAGACCGGAAAGAAGGATCCCTTGCTGTAAATCAGGAGGGCCAACAGGGTCTTTTCCGCATCTTCCCAATACCACACGGGATCTTCCGCAGTATTGCTCTGTAAGAATCGCGCACAGGCGGATACATACGAGGATTCCCGGGCACGGAGAAATTCCCGGGGGTTCGTTTCTTGTTTCATTTTATGCCAGCGATACCCCTGGCTCCTGCTATCAGCCATGGGGAGAAACCCACCGCGGTTCATGGAAGGGGAAGGGGAGTTTCCCCTCAGCGGGGATCCTGCCCAGGATGGCTGAAAACCCTGCGATAAAGGATTCCCGGGCATAACTGTACACCGCTATGGCCCCATCCACCCACAGGGCTTCATCAAGGTACACCGGGCTTAACACGGAAAAAACGATGACCCGTTTCCCGAGGGATTGGAGGCTTTGCAGAAAACTCAGGCTTTCGGCATCGGAAAGGCAGAAGATAACCGTATCCGCTCCCTGGGCAGCGCGGAGGAGTTCTGTGGTACTAGTCTCAGGGGTATACGTATAGGACGCGGCATCGGGGTACGCTCGTTTTCCAATGGTGAAGAAGTCTTCATACTTGCCCGCAAGCAGCACTTTCCCCGCTTTTTGGGGACTGAGGGGAAAAACCCGTTCTCCTTTGATCAGGGTAACGCTCCGGACCGCCAGGTCCAGGAAGAAAGCCGCCCCTTGGGAATCAGGGATGTCGGTCTCAACCTTCTGCAGATCCGGTATCCACGGGACCGCCTTTTCACCCCGGAGGTACTCCAGCTTGATAGCCAACACCCGCCGGGCCGCATCCCGGACCCGCTCCCGGAACTCCGGCTCCTGGCGCATGGAAGCGGCCAGATAAGTCCAGACCGCATCGGAGAGATTAGGGGTCTTGGAGAGCATGAGGATATCATTCCCCGCAAGGAGAGCCTGTTTTGCCGCCCGGGAAAGGCTTCCGGCACTCATGGTGGCCCCGTTCATCATCAGGTCGTCGGTGATAATGATACCCCGAAACCCTATCTTGTCCCGGAGGATATCCTGTAAAAACCAGGAAGAAAGAGAGGCGGGGGTCATGCCTGCCCGGGTGTTGGGAAAGGCCAGGTGACCGCTCATGATGGCAAAAAGCCCTTCTTTAATCAGGAGCCGATAGGGGATGAGTTCCCGTTCCCAGAGCACCTCAAAGGGAGCGTTAATCTGGGGGAGTACCCCGTGGGAGTCGAGTTCCGTGTCCCCATGCCCCGGATAATGTTTTGCCGTGGCAATGACCCCCGCGGCCAACTGGCCCTTCATAAAGGCCGTTCCCAGCATCCCCACCTGTACGGGATCAGTGCCAAAGGCCCGGGGACCGATGAGGACGGAATTCCGGTTGGTGTACAGGTCCACTGCCGGGGCAAAATTCATGTTAATCCCCAGAACCGTCAGTTCCCGGCCTATAAAATACCCCGACCAATAGGCGTCCATGGGCCGCCCCGAGGCCCCGATGGCCATGTTGCCGGGGGTTACACTGGTTGCGCCCTTCACATGGCGGATCCAGCCCCCTTCCTGGTCGGTGGCAACCAGCAGGGGGATATGAAAGGCGCCCCGTAATGCCTCGGTTTGGAGGGAACCGACGGTTTTGGCAAGCATGAGGGTGTCTTCGGTATTCCAGCCGAAAATTTTGACCCCGCCGATGTTCCGGTCCCTAATCCAATCCATGATCAGGGGCGACGGGGTGGCGCCGACCCATCCGAGCATGAAGGTCTGCGCCAGGGCCTGCTCATCGGTCATACGCTGTACCAGGGCGGCAGCCATTTCCGCCGGATTTCCCTCGTCATTAAAGCTGAGGGGGAAAATCAAGGGGGGGGAGGCAACGGCCACAAGCAGGACAAGTAGCAGGAGTATGGTCATGGGGATACTATACTTGCAAGTAAGGTACGTCGCAAGAAGGGGATGCACCGGGAAAGCCCGCAGGAAAAGCACCCTGAGCCGCCTCCACACCCGGCAACATCTGATGGTGACGGGGTATCAGGGGCTACCGAATCAAGCGCCGGATTTCTCGCCGCCATTGATGACGTACCGCGAAAAGCACGAACCGCCTGGTGAAGGGTTAAACCGATTGTCACTTATTCCAGCATGTGCTATAGTATAAGATAATTCTGCTGCCTGAAGGTTTTTTGCAGAAAACACAATAATTAAGGAGTATTTTATGAAAAATCCTATAGTCTGCGCCGCTTTCGTATTTCTTGCTCTTGCCATATTCAGCCCACGCCTTGCCGCCGATGACCCGCCAAAGGCAGAAGTACGTCTATATGGAAGATTAATGATAAGTCCTAAATATGGATATATGCCATGGGTGATGAAGATTTTGACATAAGAGATGTTCTTGAAGGTGATCCGAGAGATATTGATACAAAGAAAGAATTTTTACTGGCCTCATATTTTTGCGAGGGGTTAATAAACATGAGGCATGTAGAGGTAGCACAAATACTGCCAAAAAATCGTAACTCTGATCTGGCGGCAGGCGTGATGGTCTACAAAGACATGCAGGAATTGCGTTTCGCTGATCCGCAGAATACCGAGCGGATCGGCCGCTACGAAACCATGCTCAAGCTTATCGAGGACAAAAGCGGGGTTAAGCGGGAAGATATAGTAAAGCACTTCGCGCTGGGAGTCGCGGAGATCGTGGATGAGGAGTTTAATGCATATGGCTTTGGGTTCACAGATATTCTTGGAACAGTTACTTATGCGCCCGGGACAGCACAGTACGAATTATATTATTCTTATGGTTCGTCTACTTTTAAACATACAGCTACCGCCTTCGCCTCCTCACTAACGGACTTGCATGCTAAACTGAACAAGCACTTTACTCTTGCCGGATCTGGGGCAAAAAAGGTAGTGGAAATGGCGCAGCAAATACCAGCGGTGGTTTATGCCAGCCAATACAAAGAAAGGAAGGCACCGGTTGACACGGTTGATTTGCTCAAGAAGACTATCGTGAATTTCTACGCCGATCCCAATCAGGACACCTATAACGCGCGCTTAGGCATAGCTGCTCGATACAAGGCGCTAGGCGATGCCCGCTACGAGGTGCTCTTGCTGACGGCGTAGGGGATTTTCAAAGGACCGGAAAGCATGATCCGGGGATTATTCTAGGTATGAGACGATAATGAGCGATGCAGCACTAAAACAAGGCGAAGGGGAGTTCACCTTCGCCGATTACCTCACTTGGGATGATGAAGAGCGGTGGGAACTCATCGACGGGAAGGCGTACATGATGTCCTCACCTTCCCAATACCACCAGGACATAAGCAGGGAGCTGGTTTTTCAACTGAGACTGTTCCTGACCGGCAAGCCCTGCCGGGTATACGCTGCCCCCTTTGATGTCCGGCTTTTCCCCCGGTGGGATAACCGTGATAAGACCCTGGTTCAGCCTGACCTGCTGGTAATCTGCAACAAAACCAAGACCGACGGGCAGCGCTGCAACGGAGCGCCGGATATGGTCATTGAGATTCTCTCCCTTTCCAC
>JAITNP010000248.1 GCA_031290455.1 Treponema sp.
TAGCCGATATGGGCACTGAACCCGGCGAAGAGCTTGATATAATCGTACCAGTTCTCATCGGTGATGATTTCCCCTACCTGGAGCAGGGACCGCGCCTCGGTTTTGGTGGCAAACTCCCCCCGCAGCCATTTGACCGCAGCCTGCCTTTTTGCGTCATCCCCCTGGGTAAAGGCCCGAAAATACACCGCCATCACCGATGCGAAATCAAAGCCGTGGGCAAAGCCCTCCATAGCGGAAATCGTTTCAAAGATCTTCCGCTCCACCAGCACCCGCAGTTGATCATCCTCCGGGGACATCCCCTCCTGAATCAGGGCAAGTTTGATGGAATTGATCCACTTCTGCAGCATCGCTTCCAGGGCGCCGCCGTCGGGCCGCAGCCTGGTGGAAAGCCGCTGCATCAGTTCCCGGTAGGTTTCCAGCCCCTGCTTGCCCGAACCGGAGAGCCGCTTCTCCGGGGAAAGGTCCACGTCGGCCACCACAAAATCCCGGTCCATGGCATAGTTCCTGATAGTCTGCAAGAGAAAGCTCTTCCCGCTCCCGTATCGTCCCACCACAAAGCGGAAAGACGCCGCCCCCTGGCTTAAGTTTTCGAGGTCCCGGAGGATGGTCTCAATTTCCCGCTTCCTGCCCACTGCCACATATTCTAACCCAATCCGGGGAACCACCCCCGCGGCAAAGGAGTTGATAATCGCCGAACTTATCCGTTTTGATATGGTAACACCCATTTACTCCACCTGTTGTCCAAAAATTAAGAAATCCCGAAATATTTTTTTACATCCTTCTCGTATTCTGCCAAAATAACCGGGTCTTCGTCCATAGTGTCGATGAGGAGGTCATTGAAGCGTTCCTGGAATTGTTCATTGATAGTATCAAAGAGGAGTTCCGGCATGGTCCCATGGCGCTGGGCCAGTTTATGCAGGGCACCGGATACCGTTTCCGGTGGCGTTTCCTGGGTGGTCCGAACCCCCAGGAGTAACCTCAGCGTTTCAGTCGCTACCGCATCAAGCCCTGCAAGAAAATCCCCCAAGGACCGGGGCGGCTGATCCCCCAGGACCGGATCACCCGGTCCTTCCGCCGCTACCAAGGGAACCGGTTCCGGCATCAGCGCCTCATCCGTTTCAATGCGTAATAATTCCCGGACTGCATCGGATTCATGCCGAAGCTGGTCCAGAGTATCCTGTTCCAGTTCAATCGTTTTGAGTCCTGGGGCGGCGGGCAGGCGTGCCCCGGGGAATCCTAATTCCGTATCCACGAGGTATTTCCACAGCGGTTCCAGGCGTGGTTCTTGTGCGCCTTTTTGAGATGCCCCCTCCTGGTTAAGCCGGAATTCAATGTAGGCGCTTACCCTTTGGAAGAACTCCCGGAGGGGCTTATGGGCGTAAAAATCGATCCATTCACCGGTATACTCAGCATGCCCCAGGTGGTCCATCGGGGGGAATCCTTTAAAAAGATAGGTAATCGCCTGGGACGGATAGAAGAATGCAAAGAGTTTCTTGCCGCAGTGATCCCGGAGATACCGATCCACCCCCTGCAGGGCAGCCTCAATGGGGTGTTCAAGCCGGTGTTCCTGCTCCATTGACATTCCCTGCACCGGGGAATCCTCTTCGTCCTGACCTGATTTTTTCGGATCAAACCGGAGCAACCCCAGTATATCGGCAAACCGGATGGGATGGTCCTCCTCAATGTACCGCTTATGGAGGTATATGTTCTGCATGACCGTGTTGGACTCACAATCCTGGGCATAGGGGAGCAGCTCCGGGAATGCCCTGTCCGTGATCTGATACAATACCGCAAAGTCCAGGAGCCAGCGGGGAAGATGATAATCCAGTTGCGGGTGCTTGTCCCGGTAACTCCGCCAGAGCCGCAGCAATTCCCGGAAATAGTCCATGGGCTCGCCGCCTCCCATGACCATGATCAACTCCAGGGCATAGATATAGATATAATTCCGGGGGACCTCAAGCATACGCCCATGCCGGAATTCCCCGCGCCAGTACAGAAAAAAATCCCGCCGTTTCTTATTCAACATGCTAAAACGCAGATCCGTATCACTGGAGATGGTAAATTCTATGAGGGGAACCTGCTCCCCATTCTTGGGGAAGTATTGTTGTTCTTCTTCGAAGTCCGGGCCCTGGGGGCGGCTGAATGGGGACCGTATCACAAACCGGCTTCCCCCAAAGACCACGGTGTTTTCTTGCTTCATGGGGAAATCCATGTGGCTGATAGGGGGCATGGTTTCGACGGTGAACGGAACCGGCGGGAACCGACGGTTCAAGTAGTAAAATTGATAGGGCTGGGGCAGGGCTAAACTCAGATCCGGATCACGGAACACATGGTTCACCAATTTTTTCATCTTCCCCCGGAGGTTGAAGAATTCCATTAAGCGGTTCGTCGCGGCATCCGTTGCATCCTTAAGCAGATAGGTCGTATTAAAGATGATACCCACACGAAGGCGGGTGTCGATTGCCCTGATGGTTTCATAATAATTTTTCTGCTCATTCAGCAGCAGCTCCTCCGGCTTAACCAGGATAAGCATATCGTAGCGGGCCTTCGCGCCGGCCATGCTCTGGGCAAGCTTTTCGTAATAGCAAATGCCAATACCCTGGAATTCCGGAGAAAAAATGGACACGCCCGCTCCGGTTTGTGCTACCGGGAGGGGATAGCGCAGTTTCTTCTTGAGGTATTCCTTGTGGTATTTTTCCCGCATCAAGAGGATAACCGTGCCATGCTCCATCTGAGTGGGAAGATACGCCAGGTACTCCGCCAATAATTCTGCGGACCGCACATTATGATGCGCCACGATGCCCCCGGATATACCATAGGTACGGAGGAAATTGAGGTGGAAGTGGAAGCCATTGTCCAGGTCCACCGCTTTTACCCAGGGGTTATTCTCAAATTCCAAACCCGACCAGAGTCCCCTGAGGTCATCACCGCCCTGGTTGAGTATTTCGTGGGCCTTCAGTTGCATGGGCCTGATGGGAGTACCGTCGATTAAACACCCCAATTCCCCAATTCCCAAGGCCGCCAGAATTTCTGTGCGGACCCATTTATCATCCAGCGCAACATAGGGCCGTCCCGTGCTTTCAAGCTGCTCAGAAATCGACTGAGCGGTGTAGCGTTTCTTTCCATACTGCACCACCGGAACCGCGTAGGCCGTACCAACCCCGCGCTCGACCTTGGGAGCGACCCACAAAACAAGGGAAAGGTTCTCTCGGGGAATGAAAATCTTGTCCGGTGATAACAACCGCAGGGTTTTCTTGTCCCCAAAGGTCCGAAGTATTTCGGTATGGGTATTCACAAACCCGGGGATATCTTCCTTTTTTACTATCAGGCCA
Organism: Treponema sp.; assembly: GCA_031290455.1. Lineage (GTDB taxonomy): Bacteria > Spirochaetota > Spirochaetia > Treponematales > Breznakiellaceae > JAITNP01. Next base: position 3,333 of record JAITNP010000248.1, read on the forward strand.
TCCCCATCGGCAAAAAGCTCCGTAACAACAGCATCAGGGATAATCGCATAAATGGTATTCCGGTACATCCGGTAAGCATCAAGCCCTGCCAAAGGCTGTAATTCCTCTGGGGGGAGGGGTTCCCGCTTGAGGGTGATGATCACCTCCTGCTGCCCCTTCTTTGCCATGGCCTGTAACTCCATGAGCCGCTCCTCTGGTTTGGCCATGAACGGGCGGCTGCGGATCAGGGAGGTATGGGCCTGTGCCAGCATGATAATATCCCCGCCCTGGATGAGGTCTTGCTCCAGCATGGGGATGACTTCCTCCTCCAGTCCTTCATCAGGCAGCTTCAGGATGGTATCGCCCTGGATGAAGTACCCATCGGAAAGGGGCGCCGTATGAGGCGGTAATTTTCTATGAAAAGAAGCGGAAGGGACATCATAAACATAGTCGAAGAACGGCTCATGGAGAACCTTAAAGGTGATCCGCGCGGCACGGGGGGAAAGGGTACATTCTAAATCTGCGGTGGTAATCATGTTCGTGATCCGGGTGGATAGGAGCCGCTCCCCATCCCTGATGCGCAGGGTGACCAGGCCGGGGAAGCTATCGCCATAGTATTGCTCCGGAAAACAATACTTGAGCACCGGATAATCCGCAATTTCCGGGTACGAGGCGGGTTTCCCGTCCTTGGTAACCATGGCGGTAAAGGCCGTGCCCGTAAAATCCAGGGCTAAAGCACAGGAATTTAAATGTAAGCCATCAAGCATGGGACCTGAATATGTCATAAATACGATACGCTCCGATCGGTATGAGTGATGCGAGTGTACCATAGTGGTTATATAAAAGAAAGCCTCGACTGAGCCTGAGTGCCAGGGGCGCGGTATGTTAAGAAGCTTTGCCGGAAAAGGGCCCCTTCAGTCCATGGATAAGCATTACATCGCCGAAGCCGAATTTTTTTGCGGCCCTGTCGGCCAGCCGCTTGATACAAGACGGGGCGGTTCCTGCGGCAAGACCGCCCCAGGTACGGGTCTTTGCTATGGTAAAGCCCCTCTGGGTAAGCAATTGTGAGAGGGTTTTGATCGAGAAGAGGTAGAGGTGATCGAAGATGGCCGAACGCCACCGGCTTTTAAAGAGCCGCGCCTGGAACCCGGCAATGTTCGGGGTGGTAACGAGGAAATGTCCGCCGGGGCGCAGGATGCGGTGTACCTCTTGCACAAAGGCCGCTGGGTCATTGAGATGCTCAATGAGATGGGAGGCGAGGACCACATCAAAGGCCGCTGGGGGAAAATGATTCTCTATCAGGGGCAGGGTGCGGACATCAAGGTTTCGTACTTGCCGGGCATATTCAGCCGAGGGCGTGCAAATCTCAACCCCCAGCGCATGCCAGCCCCGTTCCCGGAACCTTTCGAGTAGCGCCCCGGTGGCGCATCCTATGTCCAAAATGGTGGGAGTCCCCTTTGCTCGTAATGGCCCTTCAAGCACGGCAAAGCCTACATCTTTCAGGGCAAGTTCCTGGAGGTGTAAGAAACTTTTTTCATTTGCCAACTCATAGGAGAGGTATTCGTCGCCATGACCTTCCCGGTAACGCCCCGCCACCTCGGTAATCACGGGCTGGGGGTTCATCTGTACGAGGCCGCATCCGGTACAGCGCATGTATGAAAATCCTTCACAGGATAGCTGGAGGGTAAACCGGGTTCCTCCACAGAGGGCGCAGGGGATGGGGCGGCTTGTTTCATCGGTAACCGGGGTGGACCAGGTTTTCACGGATAATCTATGCATGGTAAAATAGGTGGCAACATACCGTTATCACGGATTAGGTCGAATGTGTCAGGAGGAACGCAGGGTCCCTCCTGCTCGTTTTTGGAGTATTTGCTCCTGCTATCGTCTGAACACCGCTTGCTCGATATCGAGTCCCCCGATAATGGTGATACGACCGTCGGTTTCCGGTACTACCGGTTCGCCGTAGGCCCGTAATGCCTCGATCACCACGGAGGAGAGGAGGAGCGAAGTATTAAAGGGGTTCTCCGCCTTGGTAAGTACCGTGTACCCATCGCCACCACTCAGGAGGTAATCGTTGGTGCTAAAGCGGTAGGTCCTGTCAGGGTCCACCGGTTCGCCGTGGATGGTCAGGTCCTTGAGCTGGCCGGTTTCCCCGGTATAGTCGATGGTATAGCGTACTTCCCGGGATACCTGGGGCCAGCCTCCCGCTCCCTGGGGTATGGTGGCAATGAAGTTGAAGAGTTCAAGAATCTCGGAACCCTTGAGGGATACAATAAAGAGATAGTTCTCGAAGGGAAGGATGGTCAGTACCTGTTCCTGGGTAATGGGACCGGCGGGAAGCTCCGCCCGCATATTCCCGCCGTTATGGAAGGCAAAATCAATATCCTGGTGGTATACGGTCCTGAAATACCAGACACTGGCATCGCAGATGCCGTTCCCCAGGGCGGTCTCGACTTTCCGGGGTAACCGGTCACCGAATATAAAGGGTTCCGCCGCCTCACCCACCACCTCTTTCAGGCTTTCACCGGCCTTTTGAATGTACGGCGCCAGCAACGCGGTTACCTCTGGGTCGGGACCTATCGCGATGGGCACCCAGTCAAACTTCACGAGCTTCCCATCGGCCACCGAGAGTTTCCCCTGGCCCACGTATTTTCCCCATTCATTGGCGCTCACAATGTAGGTATCTCCTACCTTTTTTGGAGCGTCAAAGAAGGAATGGGAGTGGCCGTCCACGATGATGTCGATCCCCGGAATCGCCTCGGCCAGTTCCAGGGAGGTGATATGGTCGGCGCTCTCCTTCTTATCCCCAATGTGGGTGATGCCAATGACGATATCCACGTGTTCCTGGTCTCGCAGCACATTCACCACATCCCGGGCAGCATCAATCTCGTTGATAAAGGAAAGGCTCTTATCGGGGCTGGCAATGATCGTGGTGCGGCGGGTGGTGATACCGAAAAGCCCCACCTTAAAACCGTCGTATTCTTTTACCAGATAGGGTTCCCCCAAGAAACTGCCGTCAGCGTTTTTTATATTGGAGGTAATAATCGGAAAGGCGACTTGCTCACCCTGCTTTATCAGTTTTTCCATGGAACCATCAAATTCATGGTTTCCCAGGATCCCCGCATCATAGCCCATGAGGTTATAGGCAAGAATATCCGGCTCCGCGTCAAACATATTGGAAAGGGCGCTGCCGGTATTGATATCCCCAGCATCAACCAGCAATACCTGGGAATTGGTGGCCTTGACCGCTTTAATGTAGGCCGACTGTTCGGCAAGCCCTCCCCGCCCATTATTGGGAAGTACCGTTCCATGGTGATCATTGGTATGAAGCAGGATCAATTCATAGGTCTTTCCCGGTTCCGCTGATACCGCCTTAGCTACCGGAGCCGGGACTGGTTCAGGGGCCTGTTGTACCTGTGCTACTCGAGCAGCCTTTCGTGTCTGAATACGGGCGTTAAGCTCTGCTTCTGATGCGGGACTTGCAAAGACGGGAAAAACTACCAGGGACAATACTATTGTAACCGATAGCAACGAAATAATACGTTTCATGTTTAAAGCCTCCATAAAAATAACAAAATATGCTCTATACTAGTGGAAGTGATAAAAAAAATCAATGATTATAAGGCCACGGTATCGGTGTTTTGGCTGGATCGAGCTTAGGTATTGGAAGGTAATCTTTGCTTTTCAAGCTGATTTTTTCTGAGCATTTTATTTAAGATCCGGTATAAGGCATTCCGGTCTTCGGCTGGAAGGAAAGAATATCCCGGAGTTTTTTTACACTTCTGGAGTCAATATCCGATAAATCCGCTGAGGGATTTATTTTAACCGCATTATTCTCAAACAACTTACAAACAGAAATATCTAAGGTGCGGCCTTGCTCACACGCCAAAACTCCGCCACATTTTGGGGGCCACGGCTTACTTCGTACTTTACACCGGTAGTTCTGTTTCCCATTGTCTTCCGTGCCGTTCTTCTTTATACTCTCGCTATGAACATCTATCTCCAGAGTACCTTTCCTCGCTCCCTTTGTCTGTACCCGCCACTTTTTGGATCACCACCAGGTTAGCCCTAAGGGGCGTGGTTTTACGGCAAAACGGGATAAAGAGGAACAGGCATATTCCGGTGTTATGGTGAAGTTTGAACCGGGAACCGAGTTGCATATCCTCTCTATATAGTGTAACCTTAACAAATAATCCGCTACCTGTAGGGTAGGGGGGGGTATGAGTCCTGGACTCAAGTCTTTTAGAACGATCTGCGTTTTGAAAGGACCTTTATTTTAGCTAAAATCAGGATGTAGGTATGAAATTTGAACGGCTGTTCACAGAAAGTGGATATGGGCCATATAAGGATATGGTGTGGGAAAAACGGAGAAGTGAAATCCGCAATCCCGATGGAAAGGCGATTTTTTCGGAAGAAACGGTGATTGTGCCGGCCTTTTGGAGCCAGATCGCCGCGGATATCATTGCTCAGAAGTATTTTCGCAAGGCAGGGGTACCGGTGGATAAAATATACGCATGGAAGGAATGGACCCTTCCCGGGCCCCTGTTTCAGGCCGGACCGGGTCCTGTGCCATCAGAAGCTAATCAGCCGGATCCGGGGGATAGCAACCTCCCAGAGGATGGGGCCGAGCATGATGCCCGGCAGGTGTTTCACCGGCTGGCCTATACCTGGATGGACTGGGGCAGGCAAAATGGGTACTTCGATACTGATGAGGACGCCGGGGCCTTTTACGATGAAACCTGCTATATGCTGGCCCATCAGATGGCGGCCCCCAACAGCCCTCAATGGTTCAATACCGGGCTGTATGCGGTTTACGGCATAGACGGTCCTCCCCAGGGGCACTATTACGTGGATCCGGTGGAGGGGCTTAAGAAATCCGGCAGCGCCTATAAGCGGCCCCAACCCCATGCCTGCTTCATTCTTTCCGTTGAAGATGACCTGGTGAACGATGGCGGCATCATGGACCTGGTAACCAAGGAGGCCCGGCTTTTCAAGTACGGTTCTGGGACGGGGTCCAATTTTTCGAAGATCCGGGCTGCCAATGAGCGACTCTCCGGAGGCGGGGTGTCTTCGGGGCTGCTCTCGTTCCTCAAGATTGGGGACCGGTCAGCATCGGCCATTAAGTCCGGGGGAACCACCCGGCGGGCGGCCAAGATGGTAACCCTTGACGCGGATCATCCTGATGTAGAAAAGTATATAGCCTGGAAAGCCGGGGAGGAACACAAGGTCGCTTCCATGGTAACTGGTTCGGTCATCATCAAGAAACACCTGGACGCGGTAAAAAAGGCCCTGACCGTTTTTCGGGGTCCTGGGGTGGACGCTTTCAATGCGCAGAAAAACCGCGACCTCGCGGTGGCGATCCGGAACGCCTTGGCAGATAAAGTGCCCGCCACCTATCTCTATCAGCTCCTGGGGCGGCTGGAACAGGGGGATGACGGGGTAACTCCCTCGGTGTTTACTACCGCCTGGGATGATGATGCCTATAATACCGTTTCGGGGCAGTCCTCCAACAACAGCATCCGGGTAACCGATGATTTCATGCGGGCAGTCCTGGATGACCGGGACTGGTCCCTGGTGGGCCGGGTATCCGGGAAGGTGGAGAAGTCTGTCAAGGCCCGTACACTCTGGGAAGCGATTGCCTGTTCCGGTTGGCAGTGCGCCGATCCAGGGCTTCAGTACCATACCACCATCAACGATTGGCACACCTGTCCTGCCGGTGGGGAGATCCGGGCGTCTAACCCCTGTTCGGAGTATATGTTCCTGGATGATACGGCCTGTAACCTGGCGTCGGTGAACCTGGCTGCCTTTTACGACCGGAAAACCAAGCAATTCAACATCGAAGGCTACCTCCACACCATCCGAATATGGACCACGATCCTGGAGATTTCGGTGGTGATGGCCCAGTTCCCGGCAAAACAGATCGCCCAATTATCATACGAATACCGGACCCTGGGGCTAGGGTACGCTAACCTGGGGAGCCTGCTCATGCTCATGGGGCTGGCCTACGATTCCGAGCAAGGCCGGGCTGTGGCAGGGGCCCTCTCTGGGGTTCTTTCCGGGGAGGCCTACGCCCAGTCCGCCCGAATGGCCGCGGGGCTTGGGCCTTTCCTGCGATATACCGAAAACCGGGAAGCCATGCTTCGGGTCATCCGTAACCATCACCGGGCAGTGTACAACGCCCCTGCCGGGGAATACGAGGCACTCCATACCATCCCCAAAGGTATTGATCCCGCCGCGTGTCCGGCCTCCCTTTTGGAAGCTGCCCGGACTGCCTGGGACCGGGCCTTGGAACTGGGAACCGCCCATGGGTTCAGGAACGCCCAAGTAAGCGCCATAGCTCCCACAGGGACCATCGGCCTCCTCATGGACTGCGACACCACCGGGGTAGAGCCGGACTTCGCCCTAGTGAAGTTCAAGAAACTCGCCGGGGGCGGGTATTTCAAGATCATCAACCGGTCCGTCCCCCCTGCTCTGGAGGTCTTGGGGTACAACGCGGAGGCGATTGAGGAAATCACCGCCTATGCCACCGGATGGAAGACCTTTGCCGGGGCGCCGGGGGTTTCCCGTGAAAGCCTGGAAGCGCGGGGGTTTCCCGTGGAGGCATTGGCGGCGGCTGAAGAAGCGGTAAAAACCGCCCTCAGTCTTGAGGGGGTATTCAATCCCTGGATATTAGGACGGCCCTTGGTCGAAGAAACCCTCAAGATTCCTGAGTCAACCTGGTCTTTGCCGGGATTCAGTTTGCTGAAACACCTGGGCTTTACCCATGAGGATATTGATGCAGCGGAACGCTATGCCTGCGGAACCATGGGACTTGAGGGTGCGCCCCATCTCAAGAAAGAACATTACGGGGTCTTTGATACTGCCACCCCTTCGGGCATCAAGGGGAAGCGGACCATCTCCTGGCAAGCCCACATCGGCATGATGGCGGCGGTTCAGCCCTTTATTTCCGGGGCCATTTCCAAGACTATCAACATGCCCAATAGCGCTGGTTTTGAGGATGTGAAGGGCGCCTATATGCTCTCCTGGAAAAGCGCGCTCAAGGCGGTTGCCCTATACCGGGACGGCTCCAAGCTATCCCAGCCCCTTTCCTCTTTTGCCCCGGGCACAGATCCCCTGGCAGATACCATCCTGGAGGTAGAACGGTCCCTGGAGGCCCCGGACAAGCCGGCGGAAAAGCCCGCGGCCAAGGCCGCGTTCCGGGGAGGCCGCAAACCCCTGCCGGGACGCCGGACTGGATATACCCAGAAGGCCAAGATTGGGGGACACTCCATCTTCATCCGTACCGGTGAATACAACGACGGAACCCTGGGGGAAATATTCCTGGACATGCATAAAGAGGGGGCCGCTTTCAGGAGTCTCCTCAACAGCTTTGCCATTGCGGTCTCCCTGGGGCTTCAATACGGGGTACCTCTGGAAGAATACGTGGACGCCTTCAGCTTTAGCCGCTTTGAGCCTAACGGTATGGTTCGGGGCCATGATTATGTGAAGATGGCCACCAGCGTCATTGATTACATCTTCCGGGACCTGGCCATCAGCTACTTAAAGCGGAGCGACCTGGGGCAGGTACGCCCCGAGGACCTCCTGTCCACGGGAACCAAAAACGATTCCATTGATTCGAGGGATGCACAGGACTCCGGGGAAAACAGCGCGGACCGCAATGAAACGAGTGCCAAGGAAATTCGTTCCGAAAAGCCGCGCCTCACCAGCGCACAGAGCGGAGCTGCGAAGATTGCCCAGGCTCGGATCAAGGGCTACGAGGGGGACCCCTGCCCTGCATGCGGGTCTTTTACCCTGGTACGGAACGGTACCTGTATGAAATGCGACACCTGCGGAGGAACCACGGGATGCAGTTGAGGGAAGGGCGAATCGACGTCGAAGCGTATTAACGCAGTATAGACCAGAAAACAAACCGGATGTTCGGCATCGGTAGTAAACCGAACATTCGGTATCTTGTTATTCGGAACCTAATTCCTCCCTAAATTGTGTCAAAGCCGTATCGAAAAGCGTTTTAAGCGCGCCTTTGCTCGCGTATTTTACCTCGGCAATTACCGTGCGATCTTCCCACGTCCACACCGCGTCAATGCGTCCTTTGGTGGTGGAAATTTCAGCGTCAACATGAAAGCCCAGCATATTTAACCACAATAACAGCAGTGAATGATAATACGCCTCACACTTGATAAGCGTCCTTACCTGATTTTTTAGTGTAAAAGTGAGGGTGCTTGGCCTTTCCCGTGAAGAAACATTTGAAAGCTTTACCAAGGTGGCGGATTACTTCACAAGAGGCAGCGTGAGCGTCAAGCTCTTTAAGAAAGGGGTATTGCGTGTACTTGTTTGCGTTCCACCGACGCTGATGCGTAAACCATATACACGGCAGTAAACTACTGTGTAGTTAATTATACCTCTGATACATAAGATATAGAAAAGTATAGTCCATTTTTAAGAAGTCCACAAGGTTGAAAACATAGGAGGCATCCTCAGAAATCTTAGGATGCCTCAGTAGTTATCCTAAAACGAATAGGTCAACATGATCTTCACAAAGCTGTTCTTGTGATACTGTCCCAATTCACCCGCTTCATCCCCGCCGAGGATGCCCCCGGACAGTTCCACCTCCACATCTCCTTTGGTCCAGACCAGCGCGGGCAGTATGAAGAAATCCTTGTTTTCGATGCCCCAAATCCCGGTGGCCTTGATCTCCAGTTCATCACGAAAGAATTTCTTCGATAGGACCAGGGTAATCCGGGTTGAGGTCATATCCGTGCCCGCTTCGGTGTCCAGGGCGATGGTATCTCCGACCTTATTGTCCAGGAGGCGTATTGATTCGGTCCCCTGAAGGTTCACATTGATCCCCCCTATCACATCCCGGTCAAAGCCCAGGGACCAGGCGATAGATGGGTTATACACCGCCCCGTCATCCCCGGAGATGTCGCCGGTAATATTGGCGGCTAATTCGGCTCGAAGGTTGAAGCCCGCGATTACCTGGGCATAGTCAATGCCGATTTGGTGGTACGGGTTATAGGCGATTTCAGGCGTTATCGGTTCCCCAGGCTGCTGGGTACTCATATCAAAGTTTTGCCAAAAATTTTTCAGGCCCCTTAAACTGACTGCGGGCCGGGGCAATCTTCCAAAATAATACTGAACGCCGATATCCGAAGAACCAATGGTTGTGGTGAACCGGAGACCTGCCTGAGCATACTGTAAAGTCCGGGTCTCGGGATATTCAAATGCCGGTGAGTTCGAAGACACCTGAGCCAAAATCGTTGACAACACTTCCGGTGAAACTGGTGGAGCAGTAGCACCAATGTATGCAGCGGTCGATGCGCTCATCTGATCCGGTAAATTGGTGAGCTGCGACGGTGCCCACCTGCCCTCCGGGGCAAACCGGTGTCCCTCAAACCACGGTACAAAGACCCCTTCAAGCTTTGAGAAAGAACCCACGCTATACGATGCGTGGATCATGGGCCGGGCTATTTTGCGGCCCATGATGTTCGTCATGTCGATGAGGTCCGAATAGTCCAGAGAATTTACCACATCCAGGGGGCCAAGACTATCCGCCTTACCCCAGGTGAGTTTCCGCAGTCCCCCTTCAATGCTAACCCTTCCGAAATAGGCCCGGATATATGCCTCATCAATGGTAAGCGGTGAGGAAGAACCGTCGAATACCGGGGCCAGATTCACATTGATAACCCCATCAGCATTGGAACTGGCGGCGGAAAAGTTGAGTTTCCCGGAGAAAACATCCCCCAGACTCGTTTCCTTTATTTTTGAAGGGGATGTAAAATCATCCCCATACCCCAGCAGTTGGGCGGAAACCTCCCCCCCTATTTTCACCCGCATCTCCGAAAGGAAGGAAAACCCGCTGACCCCGCCGGCAGCCTCCTTGGTTTCTTCAGTTTCATCACCAAACCCGAACCCAAAGTCCTCCTGCGCAGAAAGCGGAACCAGCGCCGCCAGCACCACCATCCCCACCCAAAGCAGGCATCGTGGACAAAGCCCTCGTACACCAACACTCCGCGCTGCCATCATCTCGCCCTCCCGGTTTCAAGGTATTGGGTGGTGAAGACCGCCTCGGGGATGGGATCATCGTACTTCATAATATCCACCGAGATCGTGGTGGAGGTGCCCGTGGTGAGGGTAGTCATCTTGGTGAGCATAGGAGTGAGCCGTCCCTGGATATCTTTCAGGCTCTGTATTTCCAGCCGCTTCACCAGGGTTCCCTTCTTATCGTACAGCTCAATCTGGTGGGTTACGCTGGTGCTTTTGTTTATCCATTGCACCATCTTGGAATATTGATACCCGCTGTCCTTGGGAATTGATTCAATCACATAACAGGCGCTGCCATTCAGGGCTTCTTCCCGGAGCAGCCGGTGATTGTCCTGGTTCACGTCCCGGGAAGTGGAGGACACGTCGTCATAAGAGAGGTCGGTTCCCACAAAGCTGCCCGAACCTTCCGACCCGGCGACCCGGCGCACCTTGCCCAGGGACGGCAGGAAAATCCAGCGATCATCGGCGCCTCCTGTTTTTGCTATGGTGAGGAAGCGCGTGCCAGCCACCGAAGGGGGCCGTTGAAACACGATGATGATCCGGTTGTTGCCCTGGGGATCATCTTTGGAATACTGATCCAGGAGCCGCTCAGTGGTGGAACCGTCTTTGGCGGTGATCACCATGCGGGAACGGGTGGAAACCGTATCCGCCTGGATACGGTTACGGGAGGCATCCACAATAGATGCGGCATCGACTGATGCAGAAGCGTCCTGAGCACTGAGCAGCGCAGCGGACAGGACGAGGGCCGCCATAAAACACCAAGGTTTCATCAGAATCTCCTTATTACTGAGCTCCGCCGATAAACTTCGGCTTAAGCAGGATCAAGAGCGCCGGTATCAGCACGAGGCCCACCAGGGCGCTCATCAAGAGGGCTAGGGCAATCAGCAGGCCGAACTCCTCAAGCATGGTGAACTGCGAGAGGAGCAGCACCGCGAAGCCCAGACCCGTGGATACCGCATCCACCAGGATCGCTGTCCCCGAGGTGAGGTAGACCTGCCTCAAGAACCCGTTCTTCCGGTCCTTTCCCCGGTTCTGGTATTCCCGTTTGTAAGCTTCGAGAAAATGAATCGTATAATCAATGCCGATACCCATGATCAGGCTCGAAATCATGGAGGTGCCGATATTGAGCTTGATCCCCCGAAAACCCATGACCGCAAAGTTGACGAGAATCAGCATGCAAAGGGGGAGGACGCCGATAAGCCCCGCCACCGGGGAACGATTCACCAGGGTAACAATCAGAAACAGGGAAACCAGGGCGATGATCATGGAGATCCACACGGACTGTACCACCAGGTCGTTGGTTGATTTTTCCACCAGCGCCGTTCCGCCCACACTTACCCGCAGGGTATCAGGGAAATTTGCCGCCACATACCGGTGAATCGCCCCCACCGCACGGTCAGTGTCATCCTGGCCAAAGGCCCGCAGCTGCACCAGACTCCGTATGGCCGTGGGTTCCAGGGGATCGTTGGCATAGCTGTCGATATTCCCGGAAAGCAGCACCAGATAGTTGGACACAAGCCGCTGCAGCTCCTGGGGATCATCCTTTCCATAGCGAGCCGGGTCTGCCGGTATTTCGTAATAGGCAGCCCCCTCATAGTTGGTGAGCTGCCGTAGTTCCCAGACAAGCTCATCGGCGCTCATGGACCGGTTACTGCCGGAACTGACTGCCCGGTCAAGCAGCGGGAGGAGCGGGGAGTTAGGAGTAAGGAACGAGGAGAAAGGAGTGGAAGCGGCGTCGTTTAAGGCCGAAGCCTCTGTCCCCGGGTCATTGAAACCGAAAGCGGCGTCTGCCCCTGCATCGTCAAAGCCGAAATCGCTCAATCCACCCCCCCAATCGTCCTTCCCTAATTCCTCACTCCTCACTATTCCGTTTGGGCTTTCGTCGGCGTTGAACACCTGATTGATCCGCTTGATGAGGTCGGTGAAGCCCATCACCTTGCCGGTTTCCTGCACTTTTTGCGTGAGGTAGGTGGTGAGGTTGTCCATGGCCGACAGGGTATCGGGATGGAGCAGGATTTCGGGGCTGTCCGCCTCGACCACGATACTTATCACTTTGGAGCCGCCGAACTTTTCCCGGATAAAGTGTTCCGCCTTGACGATATCCGTGTTGGGCTTGAAATACTCCACAAACACGTTGTCGATGATCAGCTTTGACCCCCCATAGAGGGAAATCACCACTAAGACCGCGCTCAGTATCAGAACCGGGTAGGGTTTCAGGGCCAAGGCCATGAAAAAGTCCATGATGTAGTGATGGGACTGAGCGCGCTGGCTCGTTTTCGGTTTTATCCGTAGGGTCCGTAGGGGCTTTGGCCCTCGGATGAGGAGCAGGGCGGGGATCAGCGTCAAGGCTGTGACAAAGGAGGCGAATACCCCGAAAGCGGAGAAATAGCCGAATTCCCGAATGGGGAGTACCCGGGTAAAACAGAAGGACAGGAAACTCACCAGGGTGGTGACCATGGCGAGGGTTACCGGTGTGGCAATGGCCCGGATCATATCCATGATGAAGCAGAAATGGTCTTCCCGGTTCATCCGGTTGAAATTCTTACCTGCTCCCTCGATATAGTGGATGATCACGTGCAGCCCGTAGGAGTTACCCACGGCGATGAGGACCACCGGCAAGATAGTACTGATAACCGACAGCTTAATCCCGAAAAGGGGCATGGCGCCGATAGACCAGATCACCGCCACCAGCACCCCTAGAATGGAAAGGCACACGAAGCTAATCCGCCGCAAGGGCAGAAAAACGATTACCAGCACCACGACGATCACCAGGGGCACCAGGAGGATGAGGTCCGCATGGACCGACTCGTTGATGGCAGCGCTGATCACCGGAAGGCCCGTTACGTATACCTCCGCTTGGTCTGCGAACATTTCCCGGGCCTTGTCCCTGATTTGGACAAACCCGGCGATGACCTCTGGGTTTCCCGCCTCCTCCGGGTCAATGTCCATGGGCACCAGGATCTGGGTGGCGGTAAAATCATCGGAGATGAGGGACCGGCGGTACATATCCCAGGAAAGCAGCCGTTGTTTCAATTCGGCGATTTCCTCTGGCGTGCCGGTAAAATCATCGGGCATCAGCTTCTCCACCACGATGGCATCGTCCCTGCTGGTTATGTAATCGGAAGTAACCATCGAATTCACCGTACCCGCCACGTCGATTTCTTCTACCCAGTCCACATATTCCCGGATCCGGTTAAGAAAAACCCCGTCAAAAACGGTACCGTATTTCCGCTCAAGCCCCACCAGAATAAAGTTAGAACTCCCAAAGGTATCGTCAATATACTTCGATATACGCCGCGCCTTATCATCTTTCGGCACAAAGCGAAAATTGTTATTATCCAACTGGGCGCGGGGAATCTGCAAACCAAAAAAGAGGGTTATCACCCCAATCACCCCCACAATCACCCACGGATGCCTAAAGACCCTTTCCATCACACCCCACTCCTCATTATTAACTAACTATTCCCGGCAGTACCAATCGGGACCGGTCGAATCCCTCCCGAACAATGCCCCGGAGGAGGATTTCAAAAATATACTTCATTTCCTCGATAATAACCTGGGATTTCCTCGCTGTTTTGGGCATTTTTGCGACATTCTCGACAATATAGGAAAACAGGGAGAGTATCGTACGAGCCGAGATACCCGGATTAATGGCAGGATCAAAGGTCCCTTCGGCAATCCCCTGGTCAATCATCTGCTTCAGCATGGAATAAAGCATACATGAAAAATCCGAGGGTGATCGAGGGGGATCTTCAGATTGAGCGGTGTCTTCAGCAGTGTCTTCAATAGAAATAAACGGAAATGCCGGCGCAATATAATTCTTCATATTAAAGACGATAATCACATCGTTCGAGGAACCGTACATGTTGAGGTAACAGTTCCAAAAGAGCTTGAGGGATTCCAAGGCGGATAGGCCGGGGCTTAACCGGGATTGAAAGTATTCGATAAACCGGTTTCCCGCCTCATCGTAAATTTCCCTGAACAAGTCTTCCTTGCTGGGGAAATAGAGGTACAGGGTCGCCTTACTCAGCTCTGCTTTTTCAGCTATATCCCCCATGCTCACCGCATCCACCCCGTATTCCAGGATCAACTCCTTGGCACAGCGCATGATAAGGGCTTTCCGTTCTGTCCGTTCCCGTTCTTTTCGTTCAATGATTCCCATGGGCATCCCCTATCAATAACCATTGGTCATTATATATCTTTTAATCTATTTATTACCAATAAGAATGATTATAATCACCGGTCATGCCTTGTCAAGAGGTACCCACCGCTGGGTACGGAGATTTTGCCCATAAGCAGCGATATTTTTTATGTTTTTTTGTATTCCTATGGACAATAAAAACAAATGTGATAGTACCTAGTCAACATCCCCTGTAAAAAAAGGGTATCCGTCAAATCTTACCAGTCAACTTTTGCCATTCCACGAGAGTAAAGCCTCCCAGTCGGCAAGAGAAGCGGCAAGCGAGGCGTGTTCAAAGACTTAAGGTGAAGGGACCAGTCCATTTAGTTTAGCCCTTTCAATACGCGAATAAATACCGCAGTCGGTTTCATCTATCTGGCGCTGGTATCTCATGGCGTTTTTGTGCTTCCCTAAAACCGTGCGGATATACCAAGTTTGACGCTCACATTGCCCTCCAAAAATTCATTCCCCGCGACCCAGCCATCAGTTTTTGCCGTAACTTCAAGATAGGGAAGGAAATGTTTGCTTACGGCAAAATCAATGCGCAACCCGGCAAGTCCAAAGAATTCCGGACTGGCGGTAAAAAAATTCTGGTCTTTGGGCTGCATACCTATCATCACCCGGGGGGACAGATATAAGGCCAATCCATTAAAATTGACTGGATAATCCAGTAATGCCGCTTCTATGGCTGGGTAATAATGCTCATAATTCAGGTAGTTATGTAGTTTAAATATCAGGTTATATGGGGCTTTTTTAAGATAAACATCTACCGATAAATCGGTTCCAAAGGAGGTATACCAATGCCGCAGGGCAAAGTTTCCGTAAAAACCGGTATCTCTACCAAGGGGGATTGACCGTATCCCGAACATCATGGGAGAGGCAAGATTGATGAGGGACCACATAACCCGGTTCTTAAAAAAAGCTTTTTCATTATCCTTTAGATCGGACATTCTTATTGCCCGTTCATCCGGTATAAATTCACCAGGATGAAATAAACCGTATACCCATTGGAGTGAATCTGTCGAAACTTCTTCTTCCTGACCTTCGACATTCATAGTTATATCATCATTGAGAAAAGGCATATACGCATAGACCCATGCCTGATAATTCGCAAGTAAATATAAAAATTCATTAAACATATTTTGCTCATAAAAAAAATTATTCCGTTGCAGTTTTTCTACCAGTAAATATTCACTTTCTATGCCTGCTTCTATCGTACGGGGTATATCGTACCAATAAGCAAAATTACCAGAATCGGCTATGGTATAGGCACCGGTTGGAAAATCATAATTTATATGGCTCTGTAATCCGGCATGGGTAAATCCTGCGCGATGGAATGATTCATGCATCCAAACATAACTAGTTGGAATAGGTAGTATATAGATAAAAAAATCGCCAACCATAGTACCGCCATAGTAAACAAATTTTTTCCAGAATTTATCGGCACCGACAGCAGTTTTAAATCTATTCATACCGTAATGAAAAGCGGAATAGACATTAGCGGTTATATTGAGACTTGCATCCATGCTGGGATGGGTATAACTTTCAAAAAATCCATATTCCAAAGTATGCGCTGCATCAATTTGATAGGGAAAATCAAAGAGGGGCAAATCCAGCTTTAATGCAGGATTATCAATGGAATTTGTTTGTGCAAAAAGAGAAAACACCGAACATGCACCCGTAATGATAAAAATGATGTTGCGTTTCATACACATACCTCCATCATACCCAAGTTAAAACCGCATGGACAGGCCTGCTTTAAAACTCACATTGCTGTCTAAAAATTCATTCCCCGCAACCCAGCCGGCAGTTTTCACGCTTAGTTCAAAATAGGGCAGGAAATGTTTGCTTACGGCAAAATCAGCGCGTAGACCAACAAGCCCAAAGAATTCTGGGCTGGTGGTCATAAATTCCTGGTTCTTAGGCTGCATACCGAGGAGCACACGAGGTGAAAGATAGGTGGTAAAACCGCCAATTTGTAATGGGTAGTCTATGAGTTCCGCTTCAATCCCCGGGAAATAGTGTTCATAATTCAGGTAACTATGATACGTAAACACCATATTGAAGGGCGTTTTTTTCAGGAGTATTTTAACCGGTGTATCCGTACCAAAAGAAGTAAAAAATGGTGTAGAGCAAAATTTCCTTCAAATCCGCTATGACCTAAAGAAAACGTTCTAAAACCGTATAACATGGGGGAAAGCAAGTTGAGATAACCCAAAAATCCCTGTTTTATCAGATAGTGCTTTTCATCTTCAGTAAGTTGAGACAAAGTGATATACCGGGCAATACCGTCTCCGGAAGGATGAACACCCCTGGCGGCGTATGGCTCATGAGGATGGAACAGCTCATATCCCCAATTGATAAAATAATCGCTGGCAAGCGCCCGGGATTCCTGCCCTCCATCATTTTCATACATTTTTTTTATATCGCCATCCACATCAGCCAATCCATACTCTGCGGCTATAGGGGCGGATATTTTACTTACAGTAAGAAAAGTACTCACCAAAGCCGTCCAATTGGAAAGGTCCTTCAAATTGTAAACAAAACTGTTGCAGAGCATAGAATCGGAGAGTAAAAGGTAACCTTCTATGTTTGCCTCATACATACGGATAAAATCATGAGGGGCTTCATTTTTAAAATATTCCAAACTTTTGTCAGTAACACCGGTAAGCATTCCATTAACCGTATTATAATTATATGCTCCATTAAAACTATTTACACCAAAACGGGTCAATATGGAGCGGGTGTATTCCTGTTGCATCCAAGGGTACCCAAAAGGAAGTACATACGCAAAGACAAGCAAGCCTGCCACCGTTCCGCCGTAGTAAATAGCGTACTTCCACATTGGCGCTATCGTAAGACTATCATTTAATCTTTTCATGCCAAAATGCATAGCAGAATATATATCTTTTGTTAAAGCCAGAGACTGGCTCATGCCAGGATTGGCATAGGAACTAAAAAAGCCATGACCAACGGTGTTCATTGCATCAATCTGATAGGGAAGATCAAAAAGAGGCAAATCCAGCTTTAATTTTAAATCGGTGTCATCAGAATCTACTTGTGCAAATAACGGAGTCATCATGAGCGGCCATATAATCATCAGAAAAATGAATTTACAATTCACGCTAACCACCTTATTCACGCTACTTTAAAACAAAAACTAAGTGTTTATTATCACACGCCAGTTCAAATCTGAAGTGCGAATTTACATTCGGCAAAGACCTCGTGAGACCTCTGATAACCTAAAGCCGTGCGATGACGATTATTGATTTTCATAACGATTTTGTCACGTTGTCGTTGCATGAGTCCCTCAAAAGACGTCTTTTTACGCAGATACTGCCTGATGAATCGCCCACCCGCGCCTTCTCTGCCACGATAGCCGGAGGGTTTTCTTTTGTGTTACGGTCGGGAATCTGTCCCCGGCGGTCTTTCGCGCCTCCACGACCCTTGCGATACGCACGTGCGTGGCGAAAATGGCGTTTCAACGCGGGATCGGACGCTATGCGCTGGTAGATGTAAATCGTCTCTTGGGACACCCATCTTTCAGGGTTGTGGGGGTATTTGAGCCGTAAATATCCCGAAATCTGGTCGGGGGGGGGGGGGTAGTCTTGTTTGAACAAGGTCAGTACTTCCACCATCAGGTCATCGTCGCTCATTTTGGGATGCTCTTTGGTATTCGCTCGCCGCTGTTCCGCCTCG
>JAITNP010000254.1 GCA_031290455.1 Treponema sp.
GGCTTTTAGCCAGGCAGGAAGATACATCCAGGGCTTTTGTTTCCATAGCTGGAACACGCTGTTTCGCTCGTATCATCTGGTCCTATTATAACATTCCGGTTATTTGATTGGAATCCCTGACATGTTCCCATGCCGGGCACCGGCATTTATTTTTCGTCGTGTATCTCAAAGTAATACCATGATGGAGTAGCACTAATCCTTATGAGGGGGAATCATGGAGATTACTACTGAAGAAAACATCAGAGAAATGGACGAATATCTTGGGGAAATAAAAGAACCGGGGTGGACCGCATACGGGAACTTCCGGTACAAATTGATGACATAATCGTAATCGGCTTCACCGCTACCCTCTGTGACCGCTAAGTATTGCCAAAAGGAGGAATAGAGGAGAAGCATGATACCCAAGAAGGTATGGGAGATAACCGGCGGGTTCTGGGAAGCAGTCAAAGATGTGCTCATAAGAAACCGTCGAGATGAGCAGAAGCAGTAAAGCGGAAACCAGGCGGCGGGCGGAAGCCGAAAGATTTCCGGGTGGTGCTGTCGGCGATATGCGGGGTTATCAGTATAACCATTCAGTCTGTCATAGTATGATAGAGCTAAAAATTACTTGACTTTTTACGTATTGAGTTTTAGAGTTAATAATATGAACCTTAAGACAGTACTTTCAAAAGAAACGATCAGCCTTCACTTGAAGGGGACCACTAAGGAAGAAATTATTAACGAGTTGCTTGATATACTCGTTGCCGCACATAAAATACCGGATCGGGGCGCCGCTTTTGCCGCCATTATGGATCGGGAGCAGAAAATGTCCACCGGCATGAAACACGGTATTGCCATTCCCCATGGAAAAAGCGCGACGATCCCGGATTTGGTAGCATGTATCGGTATCGCCGATGAGGCGGTTGATTTTGACGCGCTGGATCATAAGCCCTGTAGAATTTTTATCATGACCCTTTCACCGATTGAAAAGACGGGACCCCATTTGCAGTTTCTCGCGGAAATAAGCCTGCTTTTTAAAAGCGCGGAAAAACGGGAGGAAATTCTACACGCCGCATCTGCGGAGGCGATATTGCATATCCTTACTGCATGAAGGCTTCCCCCATGGAGAAAAGAAAAGCACACACCCCCTACCAGGGGGATATGTGTTTTTCTCCCATTACCTACTCTCCTCCCTCATTCAAGGTCTGATTGGTGAGGTTTATCACCTGATTAGTCCAGTTAAAGGACAATACCGAGCGTAAAGCCGGCCGTGCAACATCTTGGTTAGTCGCGCCGAGGGCAGGAATTATTGCCCTGACCAGCCGTTCATCCCGTTTAGTCAAGCTTCCCCGCTGTAGGTTGGTGTTGATCTTGTCAAGAAAGGATGCAAGGAGCTTGGCGGCATCTTCGGTACTGATTTTCGATAAGGCGGCAATGGCTCCGAGTTGTTCTTCCTCATCCACCCCCATCCTATAGGAACGATCCAGCAAGGGATACACCGCCTCGTCCTCCGTACCATACCGGCGAATCATATCAATGGCGAGCTTCCGTATATTAACCAACTCCATCCGTAACCGGGGAACATTAGAGTATCCCCGCCAGCCTTCAAACAGGGCGCTTACCGCTACCGCAGCCTTTGACTCATCGTCGATACTGGACTGCTCAATAGCGCTGAGGGCCAGGTACTTCATGTCGTAGGGATACCCACCGCCCTGGATAACCGAGGTTAAGGGCTCCGCCGGGTCCTCCAGAATCTGGGGAAACGAGTTCGACGCCTGGTTCCTGACTCGGAGGGAGTACCACCCGTTGGCTGCGAAAAATACCGGGAGATAACCGGAAGGATCCTTGTAATGTTCCAGGGCAATAATGGCCCCGTAGGCGATCCGTTCATTCCCTATCTGGGTTTCCCTATCCGCCGGGGTGCTGGTGTTCATGTCCTTAAGGATTTGCACCACCTGGGGCAGCAGATCCGTGGCCTCTGCTTTCCCTAAGGCCATGATGGCATCCGCCTTTACCAAAGGATTGGAAAAGACCTCCACAACTTTCCATAGATCCTGTCCCGCGTCGGCGTATTGGGCATCCCCTAAACTGCCCGCCAGGAGCCGGGTCACCTCATCGGCGGTGTTCTTTTCCCGATTACCCTTAATATTCGGGTATTCCACCAGGATACGTTGTAACCCATGGGCATAGAAAGATGGGGCATCCTCAATTTCGGCGTCCATCACCGTCCTCACGATACCCAACTGATCGGCGACCGTCGTAGCGTTGTCAAACAGATTGGTATAAAATTCCAATTCCTCAGACTGGGCAAATACGGTTACGGCGATAAAGCTCAATAAAATAACTAAAATATTGCGTTTCATATTTTCTATAGTATGCTATATTTGATAACATTTTCAACTAGAATTTTTAATTTTTTTTGAAATACTTCCTCATTGAGCATACTAGAGCAGTGTATGGATATTAAAGGCCCATCACCGATGATCAGGGCAGAACCCTCATACCGATAGCCTTGAAACAGCTCACGGGATAGTGGCGGCATATAACCCCGGAGATGAGAAGGATATTTTTAACGAATAATGGCTATGAAGGGGGCGTGGAAGTCCGCATAGACCTTAGTCTTGTCTTGAAAAAGAAGGCGCCCTCGACAGTGCTCCCCCATCTTGCAACCCAGCCCCCCACCAGGTATGATTATGTGATACTTGCTAAAAGGAGCCTAAGCACGATGGCAAAATATCCCTTTGATACAATTGAACCGAAATGGCAGCACTATTGGGAGGAACACAAGACCTTTAAGGCCCTGGAGGACCCTGCGGTCCCCAAGGAAAAACGCCGCT
>JAITNP010000259.1 GCA_031290455.1 Treponema sp.
ATACATTCAGACAGCCGCCGAAAGCTCTACGCTTGAAAGAGAATCCGTAAACGGTTTATTTTGTATGCAAGCATTTCATTGGCTCAATCGAGAAGCGGTTCGACAAGAATTCCTCCGCATACTCAAACCGATGGCAAAGATTTTTATTGCGGGAAAGTTTCTTTCACCAATCAATGAGGCAACGGCCCAATATCTGCAAATAACCCGGTTTGGCAAACGACTTTATGGTATGAGCGATAATCGGGAAGCCTACACGCCGGAAGTCATGGAGGCGATTTTCGGGCATCCGGTAAAAAAACAGACGGTCTGTCGCGAATCAGAGTATAAAACGCTTGATCAACTGAAAGCTCTTATCCAACTACGCATTGATTCTTCCGGCGATGAGGACATAAAAAGCAACACGGGGTATATTCAAGAACAAGCAGAACGCTTTTTTCACCAATATGCCGATAGTAACAACACAGTTACGCTTATATCGGAAACCATTTTTTACTGCGGACCATTATCATAGGGAACTTTGACAATAATCTTTCGTACTACCGGACTAATATATCTTATAAACGGTTACGGTTTATGTGCGTCACATGGGAGAAATACGCCAAAACACAAAAAAGTTATCTACAAATCCACAGAATTCACAAAGAGAAAAAAGAAGCAGGGTATACATAGAGAGTATGTTCTAATATGTTCGAATTCCAATGAAAAAAATCGTACACTGTTATCATTTTTTCAATGCTCTACTCACCGTATCTAACGAGCAACCAAAAGCAGAAGCAATCTCTCTGACTGTCGCATTTTGGTGTTGCCGCTTGAATTCCCTAACCTGTTCGGCGCGTGATTTCGCCTTCGCGTGTCTGATTTTCTTCACCGGCGCGGGTTTTTGCGGTTTCTCCCCGACAAATTTGAAACTGTGTATCTTGTAGTAGTAACACACGCCGTATATTGACGTGTAATGATACGGCGCGCGCTCCAAATACCCGATTTCCAGCAGAAACGGCAGTACGTCCCACTCATAATGCCCGTGTATCTTCAATAAGATGTTGCTTGAAAGTGGAAAATACCCTTCTCTGGTGTTTTTTTTGAAGTAAGGATAGAGATAATTCCACATTTCGAGGAAGCGCCTGTCGCGAACCACGCTTTCTATGTAGCTCTTCCAGCCCTCAACGAGCAGTACCGCTTTCTTTACCGTGCGCTTGCGCTGGGTCAGCGCGGCTTTCTGCTGCCGGCTTTCCGCCGGTCCCGTTACCAGTTCCGCTATGGTTCCGGCTATGGCTTCCGTGAACAGCCCGGGGTCTTGCGCGGGCATGGCGCGAAAGCGGGTTTCCGGCTCTTTTTTGTAGAAGGATTGTACGCGCCGCACAAGCCTGCGGTACGCCCGCAGTTCGCCGGTGTAGGAGGGGTCGAGCAGGGCGGAGAACTCGGCGGCGGCTTCCTCCGGCGTTAAGCCGCCGCTCCGGTAGACGGGGATTAGCTCGCATAACACATCGTTGGTCGTTCCGGCGCGTATCCCGCCGGCGTATTCCGCTTCCAGCCTGCCTATCTTTTCCCATATTTTCACCCTGACAACCCTGTCTTTCCGGCTTTTGAGGGTTTCGACAACGGCGTCCGGCATGACGGACAGCCCGAAGAGTTCCACGGGGTGGTATTTGGCGGCGGCTCCGACCGCAGCGGCGAAGGGGCGGCCGAGCGGTTCCCATGTCAGAGGGTCTATGAGGCGCTGTTCCACGGGTATGCGGGTTCCGGCCTGGCTGGTGGGCTTTACCTCCGCGGGAACGCCCGCGACGGCGGCTCTGGCGCGTTCGGTTAAAAGGAGTTCCGGGACGGGGTGCGTGAGGAAGTAAAAGGCGTGCAGCCCCCTAGGCGTTTTGCACAGGAGCGACGGGCGGGCGTTCAGTTTCCGGCAGACGGTTTCGTAGACGGAGAGGAGGTAGCCCGCGCCTTTTCCGGCGTGGTCGTCTATGTCGACGCAGAAGCTGCGGGGGAAGACGGCGAGGAAGTAGCCGATTACCGCCCTGCCTAAAATGGCGCCGGTTATTTTGGCGTCGGTCAGGGGGTGTTCGCTGGTGAGCCACGGGGAAAGGCGGTCCCCGAACAGGCCGGCGGGTTCCTGTTTCCGGTAAATGTGCCGGCCGCGGTAGGGCGAGAAATTTTCGTGAAAAATTCCGGCGTTATCCGGTTCCGCGCTCTTTACATTCCGCGTTGTTTGCGGTATATTGTTATCCATATTGTTTTTGAAATGACTGCCGCCAGTTTCCCACTATAGGCAGTCACTTTTTTTATCTCCAAATCATAGTTTTATTTTACCCGAAAACGCCTGTTGCCGCAAGTAGTATACAATCCGCCTTTTACAGCCTTATTTTTGAAACTTTTTGAAGAAATCCGCCCGCCTACGGATTGAAGCCGCCGCCGTCGGCGGGCGGGCGCGGCCGGAACCGTTCCGCGAGTCCAGAACCGCGCCCCCTTCACGTACTATCGTCCGCGTTTTCTCATAAATCCGCCCGTCCAGGCGTTTTTCAGAATATCCGTATGCCCTCAAAAAAGCCTTCAGGGAGCGCGGCGGAAGGGCTGCAAGCGTTCCTTGAAGGCTTTTTGAGAAATAATACGTCTTATCCGAAAAAACGCCGTTACGGGGCTGTTTCCGCCTAACCAGCGGCGTTTAGCCCGCGGTTACGGTATGGTACGCCGTGCCCGATACTTCGCCGGTTCCCGCGACGTCCGCGTCCGTTCCCTGCGCGGGCGGCCGGGAAAATACCAGGTACGCGTGAACTTTGCCCGGATCGGTTATCCCGCCCAGTTCCGTTATATCCCAGTCTCCGGTAGTTCCCGCGTCCCGCGTTGTGACCGCGCAAAGCGTCTTTCCGGTTTCCTCCGAATGAACAACGGCTATTGCCGCGTTATCCGCGGTTCCCTGGCTTCCGTCCCAGGTAACGGCAAGTTCCCGCCTGTCCGCGGATAAGGCCGCGCCGGAGATGCCGGGGCTGTATAACGCGCCTTCAAATATTTTCAGCAGGGAAGCGTCCCATTCCCTGCCGTCAAACATTGGTTTATTGGTTTGCACCATTTTGTTGAAAGCCGTCATTTTCTGCGGCTTGGGGAACGTGTAAGGTTTCAGAACCGGATAATAAATTGACTTCGCGATAAGCGTAACGCGCTGGAAGATGTTCCTGACTGAAACCTGCCCCGCCGTTTTAGGGTTGCCGGGCGGGGTATAGGTCTTGATGTAGTCTTTGCCGCGCCACGACGAGCCGACAAACTGCCCGATTTTTCCCTTGACAGAGCCGCGAATGAAATTGAGTGCCGCCATGATACCCTGCCTCCTTTTATAGGTATTGTCATTGCTTTAGCAGGGAGCTGTCTCTTTGCTGCCCCCTCCGTATGGTAAAATCATTTTTCAGCGCCCGCAAGTGTTTTTTCATTTCATACGCGCTTTTTATGAGAAGTGTCATAATCTGTTAGTTCGGCGTTGAAACTGACGGTTTACCGGGCGCGGGGTGCGCGGAGCGTTCCCCGCGCTTTACGGGTGGTTTGAAAAACCTCCCGTAAAGCGGAGGAAAGGCTGTTCAGGGCTTTTCCTCCGCCCGCAGGGGGGCGGGGAGGGGCGGCGTCCGGTTTGCGCGGGCGGAGGGACCAGGCTTTCCATTGCCGGGGAAGGCGGCAGGGGTTCGGCGGGCGTGAGGATTAGCCCGCCGAACCTGTTTCCGGTTCCCCCTTGCTCCCCCGCTCTTATGTGCGTTTCGCGCAGCGAAACGATCCTTTTGACCGGGGGCAAGCGGGGGTACAGGGGGGTGCGGGGGGAAGGGGGCGGCTGGGGGCGTAGGCTATGGCTGCCGTTTTTTGGCTTCCATGCCGCTTATTGCCGGAAAAAGCGGCCGCCGTAGGGGGAGGGCGGCCGGGGTTAATGAGCTGGGAAAAAGCCGTAAGGCTTTTTTTCCTTTCTTCTTCCGGCGTTTTCCGTTTCGGTACTGTGCGCGGCTCATTGCCGGAACCGGCGGCCGCTGCGGCGGGCGGGGTGCCGGGGTCTTTTGCGCCGGTTCGCGGGACAGGCGGCGGGTTCAGCCGGTCTTTGCGGCGTTTGAGCGCAACGCCGCGCAAAAAAGGGCGGCGTTAATGATCCGGGAAAAAGCCGTAAGGCTTTTTTACTTCTTTCTTCTTGCCTCACCTGCCCTATAGATGCCGGTTTTTGAGGAAAAGACGGTGGTTCTCGCCGCCTCCATGCGGTTTCCCGTTTTACCACGGCATTGCCGTGTTCTGCCCTGCTTCCTGGGCAAACAGTTTCTGGCTTTTTTAGTTCCTTGCGAAATTTTAACAGGCGGAACGGGAATAAAAGCATTGACTTTTTTTAAGCGGCGGGGTATACTTAATTATCGGGGACTAGGCGTAATCTCGCCATCCTGGATAGCCGCCGCCTCTTACGAGGCGGATTTTTTTAGTTCAAATCGTCAATGTTCCAGTAACAGGTTTCTCCGGTCCCGGTAAAATAGGCTATGACTTTCCCTCCTTTGTATGCCCGCTTGCTGATGATACCCGCAAGTTTTCGCGCCACGCTATGTTTTGAAAGCGCCGAATCGATTTTGAAAAACACCGTATCCGCCTTTGCCCGCGCCTCGTTAAACCGTTCCCCAATTTGCCGGATGCCGCCGGTTATGGTCTTAAACTCCATAACAAAGCCGTCTACAGCCGCGTCGGGATGTTTAACGCCAAACTCTTTCTTTTCCGGTAACAGGTAAACGGTACTCCCCCAGCTTTCAAGCAACCGCGCCTGTACCAGTTCCTTTGCTAAAACCTCTTGCTGCTCATCGCTTTTGGGGGTTCTTGAGCGAGCCATAAAAACCCGTTCAGAGATTTGTACCCACGTTTCATCGGGGAAAAGGGTTTTCGCTTTATCGGACGCTTTTCGGGCGTTTTCCTGCGGGCTGTTCACCTGTATTCTCAAACCAGATTGAATAATTCCGCTTTTTTATCCGCCGTATCAGCCCTTCCGGTCAATTATTCCGCCCCGGGAAATGCTTATCTCGCCTTTCTCCACCAAGTCCGCTATGTAGTACGCGCCCAAAGTACAGGCGGTGGCAAGCGGAACGCCGCGGCCCGCAAATATTCCCCGCAACCGGTTATGGTCGGTTTCCGGCAGCCGGACATTGACTATTTTGACCGGCTCCCGGTCCCGTCCGGCCGCGTCTTTTGTTACGACCCCGTTCGCGGCGGCTATTGCCCTGCTCGCGCCGGCATCCGGCTTCTCTATTTTTGTTGCCATTTCGCATCCTTACCGAATCGCTTTTCGATACTCTTATAATATCGTTTTAACATATTTAATATGCTTTTATATTCAAAATACCAGCTAATAAACTATTAAATATACTGTTAGACTGTCAAAAGAATATTTAATAATAATTTTAACATATAATACCACAACTAAAAGATTGCGCTTTACCATATTAAATATCTTTGATAATATCCTCCGCAAGCCGGTGAATTTCGCTTTTTGTGTCCGGCTTCGCGCCGTTCAGTTCCTGTATGGCGAGTCCCGCTGTCTGCGCCTTGCGGAATACCGGATCAACGGGTATCGCGTAAATGTGAAAGTCCGGCGCACTGGTTTTTATCTCGTCAAGGATTTTTTCATGCTTGGGAATACGTCCGTCTATGGCGTTTACAATGATCCGCTTATACGCCGGTTTTTCGGTGTCCATATCTTCCCGTACCTGCTTGAGGTTATCCGCAAAGATTTCAAGCCCGTCAACGCCGAAAGCGTCTCCCATTATGGGGGTTATCACCTCGTCGGACGCGGTCAGGGCGGAGCGTTCCAGTGCGCCGAAGGCGGGCGGGAGGTCAAGGACGCAGTAGCGGTAGCCGAGTTCGGCAGCTGTCTTCAAAAGGTTCCGGATACAAAACGGCTGCTGCTGGGCTTTGGTTTCGGAAAACAGGTTTAGCTGTCCGCCGAGTCCCGCAGTTGGAACGATGTCCAGCCCTGTGAATCCGGTTTGTATAACGGCTTGTTTCAGGTCTGTTTCTTTTAAGAGTACGCCAGCCAGTTCCGCCCGCAGCGCTTCCGGTCCTATCCACGCGGACGCGTTACCCTGCGGGTCGAGATCGACAAGGATAACCGGCGGGGCTTTCCGCGCCAGCTCCGCGGCAAGAGAAACGGCGAGGCTTGTTTTGCCGGTTCCGCCTTTGCGGAGGTACAGGGCGATGGTTTTCATACTATGATTATTACTCCAGTTCTGTTTGATAGTGTTTTAGTATATTTGATATGTTATATGGTTGTCAAGAGGGTATGTTTTGATTTGTTTAATATTGTTTTTAGAATCAAATACTAATCAGTTTGAAGATACGGCCTGAAATTATAATGATAAATAGCAAGCAAGACGACAGAAAAGAGGGCAATCACGCGCCGAAAACCATAAGTAAACAAGTCTAAGAAAGAAACCTACTCTCCATAAATTTCTCTCTAATGTCCGCCTGTATTCTTGAAATTCTTAAACATCAAAAAATCAGCTTCGGCTCGATCATCGCCTTTTCCTCGGTATGCCCTTCCTCGTGTATCATATGCATCCACATAATCCGGTTTAATGCTGATAGCTATGGAAGCGTCTGCAACCGCTTTATCAAATTCGCCCCTCATAAGATAACCGCATGCCCGGTTATTATAGGCTTCAGCACAACTTGGGTCTATTTTGATAGCCTTAGAGCAGCGCTCTAAGCCTCTGCCTGAATCTCCCTTCAAAATATATAGCCCGCCAAGATCGCTATAAGCAAAGGCGTTATTCGGGTCATTTACAATAAGAGCATTGTTTTTGGCAATCATATCGTCATAAACGGCAGTCAGTATAAACGATTTGTCCAGCCATTTCTCGTTAATCAATTTTTCAGTTTTTCTAAAAAGCGCACTATATGCCTGTTCTCTATCTTCGGCCATAAAACCTTCTATTTTTAAACTGTTTCCACTATTATATAGAACTCCCCCATCCGAATCCATCAGTTTAATATCAATTATAGCTACGCCAACATCGACAAATTCTCCTTGAAACGTTATTTCCGTAGATTCTCTGAGAATGACGGTATAGACCGCATTTTCATCATCCCGCGTAAAACCGAAGGGTTCTAATTGCCGACTTACTATTTCAGCCAGTATGTCCGATCTGACGCTTAAGTCTCCGAAATCTTTTTTAATCGTAAAGGGGAGTTTCGGTTTATCTTCATTAAAATAAAAAAGCAATTTCTCTGAATCAAGCGCCGCTTGACTGTATATTCTTGTATCATGACCGGATAATTCATAAGGAACAATAATGAATTCTATATGCTGAAATAATGAATAATCAAACTCATACCTCTGCACATCTCCCACATCTTTTTGGATATTTTTGTTTTCTGAGGAGGATACGCGTAATTCATAACCTGCTGCTCCGGCTACCCGCGTCCATTCGAAAACAAGCTTGTAATCTTGAGTATATGCGGATATCCCGTGAAGAGGCGGAAGCGCGGGTGTTCTATCGCTGGTGGTGAATACCCAGTCTTCGGACTCAAATAGCGAATTTCCTTGAATATCGCGGGAATCAAGATTAAGAGAGACAATGTATGATGTTTAGGATTTAAAAGACGGAACGGTTTTATTTGTAGTTTGGTCCCGGTACTGTCCCACAAAGCCTGTACCGGTATTTTCTCTCGCGGGTTGTCTTTCAGCGCGAAATTGAGGTTTGCCTCAACAATCGGTTCGATCATTTGCTTGTCAAACGAGATATCAAATGAAGCGTCCAGTGGCACATCCAAGAAATTAGATGAATCGCCCTTATCGTTTAATTTCTCATAAATAGGTTCAAAAGCAGCTCTAGGCTTCTTCTCGTCGGGGGCAAACTCAATATCATAACGGTTAAACGCGGCCGGGAAGTAAAACTTGTCATATCCTCGTAAAACCTCTTTCGGATTATAGGGGTTTCTGATCTCCAGTTTATACGACCCTGCCCGTATGGTAGTTTCAAATTCTTGTTCCTGCCAAATACGGCCTATTTTCCTCCGTTCATATCCTTCGTTAACCAGATAGATTTCTAATGGAACAGGAAATTTGGTGAGAAACCGCACCTTCGCATCTCCTGACGGATGTTCTTTCGGCGCTGGAATCGAAACCGTCAGGGTGTTTGCGTTGGAAGGAGCAGGAAGAGCATTCATAGTGCCATAGGCTTCTTTATCGGGGGACGACATATCAAAATAGGTGACGGTGTAGAAGGATTTCTTATCGTATTCAACATTTAGAGACTCGCTCCTTCCGCTTTTTACAATTATTTCTTTGCCCAAAACTTTTACCCGAGCCGCAAGTGTGTCATTCTTTATTGAGGTAAAATCAAAGCAAAGGGTAATTTCTTTTGCCGTGGCGATGGTAGCGATAAAAAAAAATAGGATCATGCCTTTCTTCATACTTCCCTCCGTTAGCGGCCGCAGGCGAAACTGCTTTGCCGGGTTTCAAATTCACCGGCAAAGCAGTTTCGCATCCTTACTAATTACTACTAACGTAAAAATTCACCTTCTCAATCTTGTAGGTCACACCGGGTGTTGTTTGGGAAGCTTCTTCCTTCAGAGTGAAAGGAACAGGTGTGAAATCAGACCCCGATTGCAAGAGTGTAAGAGCAGAAATGGCTTGGGTTTCGTCTACCCAGCCCTCTTTTCCCACATTAATTTTGATCATCACTTGAGATGCGTTCTCATAGGTAAGCTTGGGGAAAAGGCTGGTGACAACAGCCTGCATAGCAAAAGTACCCTTGGAATCGGTCTTACCGATTTCCTTTCTGTCTGTTTCCACATCCGGCGTGGCCGATGATATATAGAGCGTGACGGTTGCGCCTGAGACGTTTGAAGACAGTTTCCAGTTTTGCAAGGTTGAAGCCAACGCGCTTGACGCGTCGCCTTTTTTCTCAAGCGTACTGCCGGAATCTTTGATGATCCAGTAGTACGTGGAGCCAGCCTCGATATCGATCTCGTCCAGCTTGTCGACAGGCAGGTTGCCCGGGATCGGGTTATTCGCAACGAACTGGTACTTTCCGGGCTTTAAAGCAAACGGAACCATCGGTGCCCCAACCGGAATACTGCTTGACCCGGCTCTTGCGCCTATAGAGAACTCGGAAGAATCAATTGTACCGCTTCTACCGCCAACGCCCAAGCTTCTCGCATTGATGACGGACGCTTTTGACGAAACATTTTTGATGTAAAGCTGCCCTTGGTTGTCTTTTGGGTACACCCACGTGATCTTGCCAATGGAACTTATCGGGCGGATCTGATACGATGGAGTCAGAACTGTTCCGTCAAAGGATACAAGCGCCACCTGAGCCTCTGACTCGTTGGCCCAATCAGGGAAGTAAAAACGATGCTCGGCATTATTGTTGGAAACGTAATACATTGTCGTAAACTGGTTGAATCCCGGTGTCATCGGCACGGAAACCGGCTTGTCGCCAGGTGCCAGAGAAAGGAGCGTCCTGCGGCTATTGACCTGTCCCACAAAAACCTCGGCAGTTACGTCTCCGATTTGCGGGATTTCAAAAGGATACGAGAACTCTACCAGCATGTCAGAGTAGCCCTCAATTGCGGGCAGAGGTGCGTCATCCGGATTCCTGACCAATACGATGTTCCGGACGCGGTCCCTGTCTGAGGACGGAAACAAGGGCTGCGTGAAAACACGGAACCGGGCTTCCGGTTTTGGGGAATCAAGATGCCCTTTATTGGCTCCACTATCAAATATCTCGAAGCGTACCGGCGTACCCGTGGGCGACACATCGGGTACATTGATTGCAAAACTAATCGCGCCGACCGGGATGGTTTTCACATATTTCCCGAGAACATAGACATCCGAATCAACGCCTGCCTCGTTCCGTAGGTTAACGTTTCCTATTGGGTCAGGAGACCGGTTGATTTTTCCCCTGGTTACGGCACCACCGGTTGTCCCGCAACCGATGATCATGAGAACCTCGGCAATCATGACGATTACTTGGTTAAGCAACTTCTTCATTGATTTCTCCTTGTAAGTAAATTATAAATAGATTATAAGCTTTTTGATATATTGTCAAGGACTTTTTACTCGTTTTTACACTTTTTACTCGTTTTTACACTTTTTTTATATTGAAAAAATTTTTACTATGTGGTATGATCAGAATCGGGACGTTGCCCAGTCCCATATTCGATAATTTGGAGGTTTTTATGTTTAAGAGAAGCTATTTACTTGTGATTATCTTGCTATTACCTTCCATGCTTAAAGCGGTGGATAGGTATGGACTTGTAATCGGAAACGAAAATTACAAATACATTACGAGGCTCTGGACGCCCCGGCAGGACACATTCGATGAGGCGGATGTTTTACGGCAACTTGGTTTCAAAGTCGATGTTCTCACTGACGCAACATATACCCAAATGGTGTCGGCTATGAATGGATTCATCTCTAAACTGAAGGACAATCCAAAAGCCGAAGCCGTTTTCATTTACAACGGACACGCGGTATCGCTCAAAAACGGTACAAACTACCTGTTGCCTGTGGATTTAAATGCCAACGAGGAGGCGGATATTGAGAGATATGCCTATCACCTAGGAGAGCTTGAAGAAAAACTGAATCTCATCCAGCGTTCTACTCCGGTTGTCATGATTATCGACGGCTGTCGCGGCAGCCCTTATCAGGGTCTAAAAGAAGGCAGCCGCGGATATAATTTACAAGCTAGTACCAAAGGGATTGAACTGACCTTATCTTATTCTGAAGTTGCTAAACATGGTATTGTCAATCGTAATATTCTTGCCCTCTTTAGCACATCTCGCGGGATGACAGCTCTCGACGGTGCCTATGGCGACCGCAACAGCCCGTTCGCGTCGGCGGTGATTAAGACGTTAGGAGCCAGGGCGTCCTTGGAGCTGATTTATAAAGAAATCAGCAGGGAAACTTACAAATTCACAGCCGAACAGCAGCTTCCATCAATTGAGGCACCTTTCGCTTTGTGGGAGGGTTACAGCTTGGTTCGTTGCACAGATGACTGTGAATGTCCCCCCGGATTTTGCCAATGCCTCTTTGAATAATGAGAAAGTAATTAACACGCAGTGTTAATATGCGATTGACATAAGCAGCGATACCGCCGCTTTTATAATAGGAGAAAGTAAAATGAAGCAATTGATAGTTATGATATTTTTTGTGTGTACAACTTGGTGTTTTGCTCAAAATAGTGACAATGATATGGAAGACAAGAAGCGTAACCCTTACATATCCCCAATCAGTGGGAAACAGTCTTAATATTAAGGCAGCGTTTAACGCACCCAATCTGGTGTACCGTAATGGAGAAAATATGGAAATTACGCTAGAGGCGAGCCAAACCTGTTATTTTAAAGTGTACTACCTGAATGCCCATGGCAGTATGAGTTTGATATACCCAAACAAAGAAAACGGCTCACCGCAGGACTGGAACAACCGCCTAGAAGCCAATAGAGCAAGAACTGTTCCAGAAGGAATGCTCCACTACAAACTTAGTTATCCGTTTGGCGAAGAGAGCATACTGATAGTCGCATCTAAACAGGAATTGCCGGTATCAGAAAATGAGATGGCTACAATAGTGTATGTGACGGATACAGTCGTAGATCAAATAACTCGCGGTGTGACATTGACCGCAATAGCCAATGTAGGGAAATCTACAGCCATTTCTGCCAGCCATGACACGGTTTCTATACCAACCGTGTCATGGCGGTATACTTATAAAATTATACCGTAAATTTTTGCATGTGATTTAATACGTTCAAATAAACTGAAGTTTCACTTCAGAATTTTTTAAGGACAAGGAGCGAAAAGAAATGAAAAAAGCAAATATCGGGTTTTGGGTGTGTTTGTTGCTTATCCCCGTCATAGGCAATGCCCAAACAACCGTTTCACAGGATGTGGCAAATCGTTTTAGACAGGCGGGGATCGCCGTGCAGAACCCTATCCCTATACGTGATTTCCAAGTACAGATGCTGGATGGCAGTATAAAATCGCTGAGTGGCTTCAAAAATCAAGTTGTTTTCCTGAATTTCTGGGCTACATGGTGTGGACCCTGTAGGGGTGAAATGGGGTCAATGCAGACCCTTTACCAGCGGTTTAATAAAAACAACAAATTCGCCATGCTGGCGATAGACCTACAGGAGGACCTGGACAGCGTTGCATCGTTTATGCGGCAAATGAGTTTGAACTTCCCTGTAGGAATAGATTCCGGCAGTATAAGTGACGCCTATGGTATTACGGCGATACCTACCACGTTTCTCATCAAAAATGGCTATATCATCGCCTCAATTGTGGGCAGTAGAGACTGGGATACCGTTCAGGTGTTTTCAGCCTTTGAAGCGCTCTTAAATGACTGACTCTTTTGAGTACATGCTGTAAGCCTCAAAACACCCTTCTTAGAAGGGCAGTTTTGGGGCTTACCCTAATCGGGTATAGGTATGGGAGTATAAATAATGAAAGAAACTAATGAAATCGGATCGCGTTTCAGACAAGTGCGAAAAAACTTGAAATTGTCACAAAAGATGTTAGCAGAACGAATTTGCGTATCGCAATGCGTTATTTCGGAGATAGAGAGGGGTACTAGAATGCCTTCTCAAAATGTCATGGTACTGCTCTGCTTGAAAGGCTACTGCGAGATAGGCTGGCTACTTACAGGGAAGTCGAAAATTGCCGACATGGAAAAGATTATCAGCGAGAAAAACATCGAAATTAGCGCACTCAAAAAGAGAATTACCGATCTGGAAATAAAGATAAGGGAACTTAATCGTACAACCACGCAGACGGTGGCAGATAATATTCCCGATTTTAACATTTATAGAGCAAGATCAAGTATAGAAAACATGTCCCCTCAAAAACTTAGAGCCGCCGCGAGTACTAGCATACTTAAAATAAACCTATTTGACAATCAGGACGTCTTTGGGATTATCGCCTCGTACTTACATACAAAACAAAAAAGGGTTTTTCTCGTTTTTCAAACGGAACTTGATATAGAGAACATTTTCAAGTCTCTCAATGTAAAATTTGAGATGAGAAACGGCGGTACCATTGAGAATAATTTTCCTTTTACCTTTCGAAAAGACAGTGAAAACCAGAAGTATGAAGTCGAAATCGACGTCAGTTCCTATCAACCGCAGTTGATAGGCTCGGATATTTGTTTTAAGGCGGAATCACCATGAGAGTTTTCGGTCTCATGAATGACGGAACTGTCTCAGCGTTTACTTGTCTTAGCAGCCCGGCATCACAACCAACACTCGTATTCCATACCGCATTAGACAGACCAGGCTTTTTTATTCACGCGTGTGCGGCGGATATTATGAAATTTTGGCAAGAACAATCATCTTCATTTAATAATCAAAACATTACGGTTGTTATTGAGGACGTTGCCAACATCAATCAAGAATGTCCTGAAAATCTTCGTTCTTTTCAACTTGCGGTCAGTCTCGCTCCGTTATCTTTAGATAATCTCGGCATACGCTACTACAATCTCTACGCCACGGGCGAGCTTCAATCTTTTCAAGAAACTTTACATACCAGCGGTGTTCATGACTGCCTTGAAAAATACAAAGCCGCCGCAGAATATCATAACCAGCATCACGCAGACGAAGCCGGTATTTTTGTGTATATACCTAATTCAGACGAGGAAGAAATATTCATACATGAGGAAGCCAAGAAGTATGCGTATCCTATCCCGCAGCGTTTTTCAAAAGATATGCCGCTGAATGAGGTTATCGGCCAACTGTCCGGTAGCACAATTTTTGAAAGAAATAGGGTGCCTTACTTTTTAAGCTTTTTACAAACAAAATTAATGAAAATCGTTAGACAAAGTAAAAAACAGATCAAATCTTCTTTATATCTAACCAATGTCAGCGACTCTTGCGCTTCTATAATATCCTTTAGACCATATAGACAGCTCATCGAAGATAAAAAAACTTTTATGCTTGACATTTTTATACCCCAGCCTGTTACAGGTACCGATATTATCTGCGATGACAGCGGTAGAAGCACTCCGGAGTGGTATCTAAGAATGGAACGAGAATATCCGAACAATGATGTCATTTATTTCAATCAGAGAGCAAGGATTTTACAGCAAAGGATTCAGAGCAAAATACAGATGCTAGAGCAGCTATCATATATTATGAATGATTATCTGTACCAACCATATCCGCATATCTCATTATATGAAAACATTGATAACCCTGATTCATTAGATAAAAACGGTGAAAACATGCTTATGGTTGAATATGACGATAAGCGATTGCTTGCGGCGATAACTCCACACAAGCTATATGTATCTGAAGTAGATAATGAAGAATCACTGGCGCTTATCAAAAAAATGAAAACCATTTTTAACAACTTTGATCGTACGCCGTATCAGGCCGCTTCATCGGGCGATAGTTCATTAAGTAAAATGATTCTTTACGGTACGCCCGCAGTCGGCAAAAGCAGCCTGATACATATTTTTGCTCAAAAATATAACAAAAAAGTCATTTCTAGCGATCTGCTCATAAACGATTTCATCTTTGCCGACTCTGATTCAGAATTACTCGAACTTGTCAATAATTTTGAGCCAGGAAACGAATATGAAAATCATCTAAAACAAGAAATCAAAAAAAAATATGAGTCGGCACGTTATACACGCCGTGGATTTGAATCTTACAAAAATCAAGGAGAAAAAGAACATCGCACGGAAGAAATGTATACCATTCGTGATATAGCGAGCGAAATCGCTATCAGGCAGGCTTTCGTCACCGGCGATTTTGCCGATCTCGGCGGAAAAGAGATATGTAGCGACCGTACGAAATTCCTCATCAAAAGACTAGGATTCATTGCTGTCCTTCTCATGCCCAGCCTCTCTGACGAGGAAAAGCAAGGCAAATCGGAAAAAGAGGTACAAGATGAAGAGTATGAGGCATACTATCAAATGTATTGCAACGATCATTCTTTGATTGATGAGATCGAACGGCGGAATGTATTTGATTATATGGTTGACGCTTCTTGTTTCATCTATAAAGATGAGATACGAAGAAAAATACAGGACAATGAAAAGATACCAGAAGAATGTCGGCAATGCCGATGGGATGACAATGAACGCACCAGTTACAAAACCCATTGCCCGTATAAAGTTCTTCCAGAAGAAAAATGGAGGCGTTTTCATGACAGACTAAAAGCCGATCTGTTTGATAAACGTTATAGATTTTACCGATACAAAGCCGATATTACCATTGACCGGCGACTTGGAATTGGTAAAAAGCCTGAAGAATTCGCAAAATATATTGAAGAAAGAGTCAAAAAATTTGTAGAAGAACGCGATAAAGGGGTTGAAAATCAATGATAGGAACAGGATTCTTTAATTCAGGTAACTACAACGCAGTTCGGGTATACAATCCGCTACTTATTCAGACACTTAACAAACTTTTTACGAAAAATTTGGAGAATAGACCACTTTTTGTAGCCGAATTTGGTTGCGGGGCAGGTCTTTTCACGCAGTTTTTGCTCCAGTCAAACATAACCATTAAAAAACTGTTTCTTATTGATCCCGATGAGAAAGCTATTGAACAGCACAAAACGCTTTTTCTCAACAATCCGCGCTTCAACCGTTTTGTATACATTCAGACAGCCGCCGAAAGCTCTACGCTTGAAAGAGAATCCGTAAACGGTTTATTTTGTATGCAAGCATTTCATTGGCTCAATCGAGAAGCGGTTCGACAAGAATTCCTCCGCA
>JAITNP010000014.1 GCA_031290455.1 Treponema sp.
ATGTTTCGGCTTAGAGCGTGTGTCCGGTGGTTAGATTGCAGGGAATAAGGGCTTCCCCTCTTCGCTAAACTCTTTATTAGTCTGCTGTAGAGTCATGATATATGTGTATACCGCCTTCAGCTCTTCCGGGCTCATCTGCTCAATATCAGCAATTATCTTTCTTTTGAGGGGCGTTAGTTCTTTAAGGGCGCTTTTATTGGCCATTTTTGGTTCAGTTCCATTCAAAATCCAATCTTTCGAATAACCGCATATCTCTTCTATTAAAAAGGCGGTGGTATTGGACATACCGCTTTCACCCCGTAACAGTTTAGAAATATAGCTATCAGTAACATTTATTTTTCTTGCAAAGTTTTTTTGATTCAGACCGCTTTCTTTAATAATGGTTTTAATCCTATCTGATAATTCCATAAACCCCTCTTTTTTATAATACGCAAAAAAATGTAGTAAGTCAATAAAAATCGCTTGACATTGTATTCATTCAATTATATATTGTAGTTAGTCAACTATATTATGGAGCTAGTCAATGGAAGACCAGGACTATAAAAGCAAGATTTTGCACTTTGTTTTGGATTCGTCCAACGAAGCAGATAAGCGCATTGCCACGTTTATTGCCGGTATGCAGGCCCAAAAACCCCTGGATACTCAACCCATAAACCAGCCCCCGGAATCCGAGGCTAAGACGGACGAAAAGACGGCCTAGGGGCGACTTACAGGATCCGGTATACATGATTGATGATGTTTCGGCTCACAGCATGTAGACGGTGGTTAGTTAGGTACGGGAAATAAGGGGCGAGGTGTCGGTATGTAGACCTAAGCCGCCCTTGAAAGAGGATTAGGGTGAAGTATACTTGATATATGCGTTTTTTCAATACCACCGCCCGTCCCTGTAACCCGGAAAGACACGATATGCTCCCCCCGGCAGACGGGGAAAACCACGTTTTTGAAAAGCTGGATACACGAAATTAACGCAGGTGAAGTTGCCTGTTAGCGTGGAACGCTGTCAGGATATCCCGGAAACCGAACGGGCCATGCCTGCAGCATGGGATGTCGGATTGCCCGTTCCATCTGTAGGTATGAGCGCACCTCAATCCATGTTAAATCGCATCCTCCGTGATTGGGCAGCGCTTACCGCTCCCCAATCCCTGGTGGTGCTTTTTGATGAAACCGATATTTTGAGCGGAGACTGGACAGCAGATAACCAGGGAAGCCTTAGACTATGTTTACGAGCAGTGCAAAGGTCAGCCGTGGATAGTCAACTCCCTGTTTAAGCGCGCTACCATGCGGGTACTCGATGAAAATAGCCGTGAGACCGTAACAATAGAACACATCAGGCAGGTCATGGAAACCTTACTGTCTGGGACAAGCGATTTTGACCTGCTTGAAAGCGATGGGTTCCGTTTGTGTGTTGATTTGGGAATGTATAAAGCCAATTACCTCTTATTTTTCACTTTTTGCCCTGCTGGGTATTCCATGGTATGCGGGAGATAGCAAAATGCGCAAATAATTTAGAAATAGAGATGCTTAATATTTTCAGAACTGTTTATTATTAATTGTATCAGCACTGCAATTTTTTCAATAAACAGAATGAGGCCATGAAAGTCTATTTCTTAACCCATCCTGAAGGGTTTCAGGTTATGGATAAATGAAACTAAACTGTACGGGTGATAGGGTTGTATGATTCCTGAAACGGACAGCCCTCACTTTCATTTTTTTTGCCCTTTGATATATACTTTGTACCATGAACCATCGTAAGACCCACTTTTTTAACACCACCGGCCCCTGTAACCCCGAGGATCATTATATGCTCCCCCCGAAGGAACGGCTGGTAGGCGTGCAATTGCACCGGTATATCCGGGACAAGCTCTACTGGGTGCTGCATGCCCCCCGCCAAACGGGCAAGACCACCTTTCTCCAAAGCTGGATGCGGGAAATAAACGGAGCATCCCAAGATGCTTTAGCATCGGACGCCGGGACCGAGGCGATTGCCTGTTATGTCAGCGTGGAGGACTGCCAGGGGGTTACCGAGGTGGATGCGGCTATGCGTACCATGTATCAGGCCATACAGAATTTTGCCGAATTTTCCGAGGTTCCTGTTCCTCAAATTGATGAAAAGGATATCAAGAGCCTTTTGCAAACAACATTAAAAAAATGGGCCGAACTAGTCGCCCCCCGGCCCTTGATTGTCCTCTTTGATGAGGTGGATGTATTGCAGGGGGATCCCCTAATCAGTTTTCTCCGGCAGCTCCGGGGAGGCTTTGCCGGCCGCGGGGTGGGGAAGTTTCCGGTTTCCATTGCCTTGGTGGGGATGCGGGACCTTAAGGACTACATCACCGCAGCAAAAGATGGCGTTCCGGTGAATCCCGGCTCGCCCTTCAACATCAAAGCGGATTCGGCGTTTCTTGGCAATTTCAGTAAAAACGATATAGGGCGACTTTTTGCCCAGCGGACCTCGGAGACCGGGCAGCAAATTACTCCGGAAGCGTTGGAGTATGTGTATGAGCAGACCCGGGGCCAGCCCTGGATAGTCAATACCCTGTTTCAACGGGCCACTATGCGGATACTGGACGAGGAAAGCACTGAGACGGTAACCGTTGAGCATATTCGGGAGGCCCGGGAACAGATGATCCTGGCCCGGGAGACCCACCTTGACGCGCTTGCCTATCGCCTGGAAGACCCCCAAATCCGCAGTGTCATAGAATCGCTGATGACCGGGGAGCCTGATACCCGCCTGGCGGAAGGGGATGCCTTCAGGCTCTGCCTTGACCTGGGACTGGTGGTGCTTGAAAGAGGAACTCCCCAGGTGGCCAACCCCATATACCGTGAAGTACTGGCCCGGCAGATGACCTATAGCACCCAGCTTGCCATCCCCGAGCCGGACTGGAAGTGGGCAAAACCGGACGGCGCCTTGGATATGGACGCGCTGTTACGGGAATTCCAGACATTCTGGCGGAACAACGCTGAAACCTGGGAAGAGATGTCTGGTTATACTGAGGTGTTTCCGCATCTACTCTTAATGGCTTTTTTGCAGCGGGTTACCAACGGGGAAGGCAGGATAGAGCGGGAATACGCTGCGGGGCGGGGACGCATGGATTTGGCGGTGGAATACCAAGGTGCGTGGAACATCATTGAAATCAAACTGCTGCGGAAAAATAGAACCTTTGATTATGTGAAAAAAGAAGGTATCAAGCAAGTCCTGCAATACCAGGAACGGATAGACCCGGCGGCGCCCTGTTATCTCGTGATCTTTGACCGTCGCCCGGAGAAGCCCGACTGG
>JAITNP010000068.1 GCA_031290455.1 Treponema sp.
TCGTTGACCCTCAGAACAAACGTATCCGCGTCTACCGCTTCTCCGGTGTTCATTTCGATATGCAGTTTTACCGTGAAGGCATGATTGCTTCCACGGTGCTGCCCGGACTGGAGATAGCCCTGGAAAGCGTGTTTGCAGAGTAAGGAGGACGATATGCCAAATACAGCCAGCGTGATTTTTTCTCAGGAAGAACGGCACTACACCTATAAGGACTATAAGGGCTGGGAACTTGCGCCTGGGGAACGGTTTGAACTGATTGACGGGGATGCCTACGAGATGGCGGCACCGAATCTGAACCATCAGGGTATTGTGGCAATGTTGACAGCGCGTTTTTTTACCTTTTTGGAGGGCAAGCCCTGCAACGTGTATCCTGCGCCCCTGGATGTGCGGCTCTTCTATGAAGAAGATGAAAGCGATGACACAGTGGTACAGCCGGACCTGACAGTTATCTGCGACAAGAAGAAGCGCGGCGAAGAAGGCTGCCGGGGTGCGCCGGACCTGGTGGTGGAGGTGCTTTCCCCATCCAACTCAGCCATCGAGATGGAAAGGAAGTTGGGCTTGTATGAGGAAGCGGGGGTGCGGGAGTATTGGGTCGTTGACCCTCAGAACAAACGTATCCGTGTTTACCGCCTCTCCGGTGTTCATTTCGATATGCAGCGTTACAGCGAGGGCGTCATTGCTTCCACAGTGCTGCCCGGACTGGAGATAGCCCTGGAAAGTGTGTTTGCAGAGTGAACCCTCTGGCGTCATCTATAAGAATTAACCGTTTTGGTTTTCAATAGCGGTTTGAAGCCATTGACACCGGGGTAAAAACCGTCTCAACCCAGGAAGCGCACATCCTGGCCGCGATGGAAGAACAGGATGCGGGAAGCAAGGAGATTCTGGAAACAATAGCGAATTCCAGGGATATCACCCGGTTCAAGACTGCCTAGGGATGTCAGACCGGTAAGCCTGGACCAGGATATTTTTTGATTATATTGACTTTTTTTCTCAATTTGCTATAATGAAATAATTTTGTCGATCACCTTCGAAAATCTGGTGAAGAGGTAGGAAATCATGCGGATTCGTAGAAAACCGTCCTTACATTCACGGTTTACCAGCGCCAAGGCAAATCTTGGAAAGGTGGCGTATGCCGCCCCCTACATAGCGGTACGGAATGGCCAGCTTACCACGGCCATTCCGATCAATGTGTATAATGAAAATATTTCAGTACTGGTACAGGAATCTCAAAAGGTCATGACCCAATCGGCTGCAGCGACAGCGGAGATTACCGATTCGATTCATACCATTGCCGCCCATATCGCGAAACAGGTTTCCACCTCATCCCGTTTAGCCTGTACTTCGATAGAGCATACTAGTGAGGGTTTTGATGCACTATGCGTGGAAATGAGACATAAAACCATAGGAGGAATTATATGTTACGTAGTATATCCATAGGTGCCCGGCTGGTTGCGATTATGAGCATTTTGCTGATTGCAATCCTGGGACTTATTCTGACGGTGTTCTTAACCGCTCAATCGGTTACTATTTTCGGCGGTAGCATCCTGGTCCTGATGGCCCTAATCCTGGTACCCCTCGGTATCTTCGTGGTACGCTCTATCACCACCCCTTTGGGGGAAATGGTACGGGCTGCGGAACAACTAGCTTCCGGTACTTCCAGGAACCTTGATCTGGCCCGTGCTGTTGATGGGAATGATGAAATCACCCTGTTGCAGCAGACCTTTCAGCGTATAGCGGCGAATCTCGCGGCCGGGGTTACGGCCACCCCACAGGCTCAAAAAGCTGAGATTCTGTCCAGAGAAGCCCGGAACGCCGCCGCGAAGGTGATGGAAGTTACGGTACGGCTTGAAAAGGCTGTCCATGAGCTTGAAGGTACCATAAATACCATTGTGGATCACGCTGACAGGGTCAAGAACGGCGGCAATGCCCAGACCGATCGGATTGATGCCATACGGTCTTCGATGAAGCAGCGCGCTGACGGTATTCAGCGCATTGCCCAGAGTGCGGAAACGGCATCGGAAAAATCCCAAGAGTCGGACAAACAAGTGGCAGTCGGCATGGTTATGGCGCAAGAATCCGGTAAAGCCATGCGGGAGCTTCGCAGTTTTACCGGAAGTCTCACCGAAAATACCAATAATCTGGGAGAACAGTCGAACAAAATCGGCGATATTATGAGTGTCATCACCGATATTGCCGATCAAATCAACCTGCTGGCGATGAACGCTTCTATTGAAGCGGCCCACGCGGGCGGTGAAGCTGGACGGGGCTTTGCGGTAGTGGCGGGGGAAGTGCGTAAACTGGCGGAAAAAACCCGGTCCGCCGCACGGGACGTCGAGAACAACATAAAAGATATGCAGCAGCTTGCCCAGCTCAACATCACGAGCATGGACAAAGTGGTAACTTCCATAGCACGGATAACGGACTTGTTTGAAAAAACCGCGGTCTCCCTGACTGGGGCAGCGGCAACTGTCAAAGAGGCTGCGGTCCACGTACAATCCATTGCGGAGTCGGTAGAGGAGCAATCTACTTCCGGTAAGATGGCGACAACCCTCGTTAATGAGGTGAACAGCATTGCGGTGGATAATGTCAAACTGGCCACCAAGGTTGACGAAGATCTGCACGGCTTGCTCCGTAAGTCAACAGAGCTTTTGGACCTCGTGTCCGAGTTAAAGAAATAGCGTCTTCCGCGCTAAAAAATCTTATGATGGGAATGAAAATCCATGAAAAATTTTAGAAAGTCTTCCGTTAGTAAACCTTCTCTTACGAGCTTGTTTACCGCTATTTGTGTAACGATGATCCTGTTTATCACAGTATCGGTATCGCTCATTTTTTTTATAAACCTCCATGCTATTTCATATAAAC
This sequence comes from Treponema sp., assembly GCA_031290455.1. Taxonomy (GTDB): domain Bacteria; phylum Spirochaetota; class Spirochaetia; order Treponematales; family Breznakiellaceae; genus JAITNP01. The sequence goes on from JAITNP010000068.1 coordinate 2,863, forward strand.
AGCTTGAAAGCACCACAAAAGGAAATATCACCCGTTTGCAGGATAAGGTCATGGCGATGCTGGATGATCATGCTAATATGGCGCGTTACACAGCAGCGGGGATCGCCTTTTATATGGAGCAGGAGGAGGCTGATTCAGAAGAATTGCAGGTCTATTTCAAACGGACGGCAGATACCCTTTCGGACGTCTCTTTCCTTTCGTATTTTAATAATATTGTCTGGGATCAGGAGGGAGGCTTCTTTGTTACCGCCCCTGGGTTTATTCCCTCTGTCGGTTATGACCACACGCAACGGTCATGGTTCATTGACGCAAAAAATGCCCAGGGACACATTGCGTACAGCGAACCCTATAAGGAGGCATCCACCGGAATGATAACCATAGCCATTTCAATGATCGTTTATGATAACCGGGGACAAGATATAGGGGTCGTCTCGGTGGAAGTTACGGTGAATTCCCTCGAAACCATGATCCAAAGCAACGCTGCATCCAA
>JAITNP010000075.1 GCA_031290455.1 Treponema sp.
GTGGCGGCCCTGGGAAACCAGAATGAGGTAACCCGGTTCAAAGGGCTGGGTGAAATCAGCCCCAAGGAATTCGGGCAGTTTATCGGGGCGGACATACGGCTGGTACCGGTAGCGGTCAGCACGCTCAAAGCGGTTCCCCAGGTATTGACCTTTTATATGGGGAAGAATACCCCGGAGCGCCGGGATTATATCATGAAGAATTTGGTGAAAGATGCCTAACTGCGGCTCAAGGGGAGGTTACAGCTCCCCTTGTCGTAATTAAAACAATGCTTTGGTCTATCAAGAACAACGAACTGTTGCTTGAAAAGCTCCAGAAGTCTCCCCTTATCCATTTTAAGGAGGATGAGAAGGACCTTCTGGAAGATGTGGTAACCGAAAACAAGCAGGCCATTGAAATGGCCAACATCTATTCATCGATCCTCACGGGAACCATGGATGCCTTTGCCAGTGTCATTTCCAATAACCTCAATATCGTCATGAACCGGCTGACCGTCGTTTCCATCGTGGGGCATCGGCGCAAAAGGAGGAACACCTGGTAAGGGAAAAACGAACTCATTTTGGTTTTGATCCGATGAGGGCAATGTTCAGGCTGATTTGGTACCGTTCATGGCTCTCGGGGTTTTCAACTTTTTCCGATGCGTAATACCCAATTGATCCGGTTGAAAACTGTTTCTCCGGGCAAAAGAAGGTCTTCCATTCTTTTCTGTTATGGTCTTTGACCGTGATTTCAAGAAATTTCGGCGCATTCGGATCGCGCTTTGCTGGTTCCGGCATATAATACTCCTTGTGCTAATTATACCATTGAATTTACGATGAGGCAATAGGGAGCGGAATCATTCTGAGTTGATAGACCGATAAAGGGTCTTGATCATTGTTGAGATTGAGGATAGATTAAAGTACAAAGAGCAAGGAAAATGCGATACATTGACAAAATACTGGAACAGATAGAACAATGCATCATAACAAATACGTTTAAAAGCGTTGAGACAGAGAAACTGGAACTCAAAGACCTTTCAGCCAGCGAAAACTGGAAAGAGTTATATAAAACAATTTGTGCTTTTCTCAATACCCAGGGAGGAATTATTGTTATTGGTATTAAAGAAGATGTAAAAAATCAACAATTTAAATTCACCGGCTATAACAGCAATAACGAAGCAAAAATAAAAGAGATACCAAAGCAATTCACCGAAGAAAAAAGAAGGTCTTTGGAGCTATCACCATACATTCGAGCCGACGCGATGGAAGTAGTGGCTTTCATGGATGGTTTGGTTTGTATACTGTTCGTGGAAAAACTGCCGGATGAAGAAAAGTATGTTTTTTATAACAAAGAAGCATACCAAAGACTATTGACTGGCGATCACCGCATACCAGAAGAAAAAATCAGAAAACAGATAGAACTGCGGGAAGAAATTGTATCCACAAAAGTATTGGAGATTGTGCCGGGAGCATCACTTGACGATTTAGACGTGGATAAGCTCAATGAATTTATTATCCTCTTAAATCAGGACAAAAAAGTGGAAACCCTGAAAGCGGATATAGCATCAGCGGAGCAGTTTCTTACCTGGAAACGCATGTTGCGTGAAGGGAAACCGACCATATTGGGGATGCTGGTGTGTGGGAAAAACTATGAGTATTTTCTTGAAGAACGCTGTGAACTGGACGCCTATTTTGAAACACGAATAAACAAAACAATCGCGGACGACAAGAAAATATACAAAGATAATATCATCCAGCTCATGCAAAGCGCTTTTACTTTTGTCCACAGTAAAATAGGGATAGGTATAAGTGCGGAAAATGGAGGAACGGCTGTCCTTGAGTATCCCGAAGAGATAATCCGTGAAACAATAAACAACGCCCTCGCACACCGCGATTATACGCAAAATCGTTTCTCGACTCTGGTAATAAAAAACGATGAAGCGATTGTCATTACCAATCCGGGTAAATTCAGACAGGAACAAATGTTCGCGGAGGAGAGTCCGATTCGACTGCGAAGAATAATCCCTATTCCCAAAGCGCAAAACCCCCATTTAGCAGATATTCTGAAAATATACAACCGCTGGGAAGGCAGGGGGATAGGAATGGCGTCTCTGGTAAATTATGCGTTAAACAACAAGATTGATGTCCCGTTTTTTTTACTTTCAACTCAAAACGAGATTTGTTTAACTATTCCCAAGGGGAAGGTTTTTGATCGAAAATGCGAACTGTGGTTAACCAGTTTTAACAAGTATCTCACCGAAAAAACAGAAGGGACAGATTTAACCCCTGAACAGAAAAGTGTTCTTTCCTATTTTTACAAATGCGAGAAACTTAATGAACGAGAACGGTGGACAATCAATTTGACTCAGGGCAACAACCACTTCAATACGATTGCTGATCTGGAGAAATGGGGATTGGTTTACCGGTTGCCTCAAAGCTCGCCGGAACTGCCTGTTTATGGTGTTGATCCGGTATTGAGAAAAGCCAGCTTTCACACGGAATTACACGCTATTTTCGGTGATGATTATATCGTGTTGCATAATGACTATAAAGATGTGTTAAACGCGGTGTATCACCATAATTTATACAGTACCGTTCCCGAAGTGAGCGCACGTCTCATCTGTCAGTTTTTATATTTCAAGCAAAATGGACCTAAAACAGATATTAAGGAATTTGAAAATTATCGAAGAAAAATACGTTATATCATAAACAGGCTTGAAAAACTGGAATATATAAGGCGAAAAGAGGCGCGCAAGCCGGATTATGAGATAAACAAAGGGTATAAAACTCAATCTTTAAATTTGACTTTTGACGGAGGAAAAAAATGAGCGTTATATGTCTTCAAAAAAGTGAGGAGGATGGCTTAGGGGCCGGGGCCGTTTCGATATTGACAAATTTCTTAAAAAAGAGTAGGATAATTTCATCATCAGGTTATTATATATGCCCTACCTGGGTATTTTACCCGTCCGCACTACGGGCGGTAAAAGAACACACGCTAAAGCGGCGTGTATAGAAAACGTGGTGAAAAAACCACTTGAACGCAAAGGAGCAATATATGCGTACATTAATGGCAGCCGTCCTGATTTTCATGGCGGCGGTTTCCGTTTTTGCGGACGAAAACAATTCAAATTATTTTACGGGAGACGGGGGCAAAGGACTTACCCTCGCGGTGCTTGAACCAAGCGGCAAGGGACTCTCCGAAGCCGAACGCTACCTTCTCCCCCTGGTGCAGGGGTCAATTACCGACGACTTTAACAAGTATTCGGCGATGACCATTATCGACCGGCAGAACCTCGACAAGATTCTGGCGGAGCAGACCCAGTCCATGTCTGGGAACTACTCGGAGGAAGAATACCTCCGTATCGGAGAACTTGCGAACGCCCGCTATATTCTTTCGGGAACAATCACCAAGACGGCAAGCACTTATGTGCTGGAAGTCTCGGTCTCCGACGCGGAGACCGGCGTGCGGAAAGCGTCCTATCCGCCCAGGCCCGTAACCTCCCTCGCGCTGGAAAACCTCTCTGCGGTTAAGGAAGCCTCCGCGGACTTGCTGGCGCAGTTGGGCGTCCTGCTCACGGAGAAAGGGAAGCAGGAACTGCTCGCTGCCGCGAACACGGCATCAATAAACGCCGAGACGGCGCTGTCTAAGGCGCTGACGGCGCAGAAAAACGGCACGGTGGTGGAGGCGCTATCCTACTATTATCAGGCGGTGAGTTACGATCCGTTGTTAGCGGAAGCGGCGAGCACGGCTGAACGTGCTGTCCACGAATATATCCAGCGGTAATATATCCAGCGGTAACATGGGCGCGGACGCCCGCAACGACATTCAATGGCGGAAGAACTGGATAGCGCGGCTGACAGAAGCGGAACAGTATTACGCGAACTATATGAAAGACCCCGCGCCGTATTCGCTGGTTTATTCGACCGACTTGAGACAGGACAATATTAATTATCAAGCGGAAACCTTGGATATTAGCGGTGTTACCGTCTATTTGATTTTGAATAATCGTTCCTGGTTTGCCATACCGGCGAATGTGATAAATCAAATATGGCAGGGGTTAGCGGCTACGGGAAGAACCAAAGACTGGGGGTTGAACTGGCCGGCAAAGAGCGTGTCAACTGGTTCAGCGTTTGTAGACCAGAATGGGAAATTTAACGTGAGCGTGGAACTGCTTAACGACAAAAAGAACGTGATAGGCAAACAAAACGTCGCGCTGTCTTACAGGTGGTGGCGTGGTATTTACCAAGACAGCGGAGCGTTAGTCATAACGCCTGTTGAAGATAGCGCTATAAACGTAACGTTTTCCGGCGTAAAGGCTGATGATATAACGGATAGGCTGAACATCAACATAGCGGGTATTGACGGGGTAAACGCACAAACCGTAGCACAGAATAAACGGATAAGCATTATGCCTATTGATGAATATACAAAGAATGATATCGTCTACAAGATAGGGGATAAAGGACCTGCGGGCGGTATAGTTTTCCACGATAGGGGTATTTCCATTAATGGATGGCGGTATGTTGAAGTGGCACCGAAGGAAAGCGAGAAGAAGCTATCTTGGTACGATGCAATCTCGTATTGCCAGAACTTGAATATCGGCGGATATACTGATTGGCACTTGCCGGATTATAGCGAACTTAATTTTATGTATCAGAACCTAAAAACAAAAGGATTAGGCGGTTTTAGTGACAATTGGTACTGGTCCTCTTGGGAGCTCGGTGCTAATGACTCGTGGCGTCAGAGGTTCAGCGATGGCCACCAGTCCAACTTCAGCAAGAGTACTACGAGTTCAGTTCGGTCCGTCCGGGCTTTTTAACCCTTTAACCCTTTAACTTTTTTCACCGGTTATGGGGGGCTATAGCCCCCCATGAAAAACCTTTTAGCGCCTAAAGGCGGTCGAAAATTGGAGAGCAATCGGTGTTGTTGTTTATTATTTACAAGAAGTATACAAGGGCTCTTCCGACTATCTGGTGAAATAATGGAAAAAACGGTAAAATGGACAGATGGATACCAAAGGGTTATAGGAGAAGATAACCGTGGACGACGTAAAAGGTGAAATACCCGTATATCTTGAATACCCCCAAGAGACGGAAGGCGAATGCCCCGAATGCAAGAAAGCCTGCGCACGTTAGGATCAACGTGAAGATCGCCCGTGGCGACATGTAGACCGTTGCGCGTACAAAACATACATTGCCGGATGCCCCTCAGTAATTGTTCTGAACACAGAATACGGACGATGGAAGTGCCGTGGGCTGAAAGTCTGAGCCGATTCACCGGGCCGCCGCTGGATTATGATAGAACTGGGCGAGCATTGCCACACCCACATCATCCTCCGGCTCAAAAAAGTCATGGACGGCGAAGACTCAGGGGGCATTACCGAAGCTGTCGGCTGGAAAGGCGGCGGCGGCTTCCGGTATTTCAGGTTTGTACCGTCACTCCTTGAAAAAGATAAGTGGGGCAACTGGATTATCAACAAACAGTACAATGCCGCCATGTTGGCGGAAGCGGTATGTAAACTTGAAGGTTTTACCTACACCCCGTCGGACAGTGTATACTGGATGCAGGGAAAATCAACGGAAACAGACTGTATCTATGTTACCACACAATCTTTAATCCATGACCAGTTGGCGCTTTTATCTGACGAGGTAGGAAACAAACGGACGCTGCTCGTTGTGTACCGCGTTCCGCGCTAAAGCTGGTGGTTATTCTAATCTCACCATGTGCCACTTCTTCCCTGGCGGAAAATTGCGACAAACCGCTGGGGATCAATATTCTGTGCCCCAAGCTGGTCTTTATAATCCAGGGGCATACCCAAATCCAGGAACACGAATCCCGCGTCTCTCAGGTAATAGGTCATCAATACCATCTGGACGGTCCCCGCAGAATCTTCATCATAATACCCGGAATAACTGGTGTACACCCTGCCAGCCGCCATGCCGAATTCCCCTGCTTTCAGTTCCCCATTCCGGTATACCCCGAAAGAAATAGGCCGTACCGTGCCCCCTTTGTGGAGATGGAGCACTTTGAAACACTGCCGTAGGGGGCTGGTGAGCCATTCGTCGCCGTGGACCTCAGCGCAGCGGTCCAGGATGCGGTCAAAGTCTGTATCTACCTTGAGTTCATACTGGGAAAGCTGGCGCCGGAGGCTCTTTTTTACATGGAGAGCCGGAAAAAACAACACCGACCGTATCAGGTGCAGCTTGGGGAGCAGGATGTAGGTTGGCGCATGCTTCTCATCCCCCCTCCCCTCCTCAAGTGCCGTTGACATCACGAGGAAGCCCGCCGCCATAAGATTCGCAATAAAAGCCGGATCAAAATCAACGGCTATGCAGAATTCTTCACGATAATTAGTGTCCACCATGGCATCCACAACCCGGTCAAGGTTGTCCTTGGGTGAAATAAATATATGCCCCGAAGGGGTATAACGGAGGAAACGACGATTCATGAGGGACTAAGTTTACTATGAGAAGGATTGAATGACAATAGAGCGGCTTTTAAAAATGAGGCGCGAGGAGACGAGTCCGCTTTAGCAGGGGGGCTTGTTTTTTGAAGATACAAGCGGTATAATTAATAGTACGGATTCAGCATCCGTATACCGAAGTTACTTATTTCAAGAGGCATAAAGGGATGAACAACAACCAGAAAGAGCGCTTGACCCAAGCTTATTACATTTTTCCGTTATTGGTGTATATCCAGGAAAAAATCACTACAGGGGAATTGACCGTAGAAGCATTAGCCGAGATGGTTGATCGAAACGTTCAAGCCCATGGGCATACGAATTATAGCCTCCCTAAAGACTGGGCGGAAATGTTGCCTCATTTAGTAAATAAGCTTGGCTGGCAAATATTTGAGATGCCCAAGGTAATGGCCCAGCAACAAGAAGCGGCTGCCCAGCGGAGATTACAAAAAAAGCAGGAACAGGCCGCAAAAGCAGCAGCAAAAAAAGCCCCGCCGGATAAGGCAAAGATCCCGTCTGTAGTATCCGAGACTCCCCCGAAAAAGAAAATCATTGTGGTACGGAAACGATCGGATCTTGGCCCTGGAAAGAGCGGCTCATGACGGTACCGCCCCTCACTTGTCGGGGGCGTTCTCTTTTTTTATCTTATACTTATGGATAACGAAAAACTAACGATAAAAGCGCAGGAAGCGCTGAATGATGCCTTCAGCATCGCGCAGAAAGAAGACCACTCCCAGATTGAGGTTGAACATATCCTCTTAGTCCTCCTGCGGCAGCAGGAAGGCATGGTGACCCCCATTATTGAACGGATCGGGGCGGATGTTGTCCAGATTACCCAGGACATGGAAGCCCTGACCGCGGCGTCCCCCAAGATTTACGGGGAGGCGGCGCAGGTTTATTTTTCTTCTGCAGCTTCCAAAATACTCGCCAAGGCCGAGGCTGAGGCGGCTTCCCTTAAAGACGAGTATGTTTCCACCGAACATATCCTCATCGCCATTGCAGCCGGGGAGGGAAAGGCGGCGGAGGTCCTGAAAAAAGCGGGGGTTACCAAAAACGCCATTCTGGGGGCGCTGAAACAGGTCAGGGGGAATACCCGGATCACCGACCAGAACCCCGAGGACAAGTACCAGGTGCTGGATAAGTATTGCCGGGACCTTACTGCCCTGGCGCGGCAGGAGAAGCTTGACCCCGTGATAGGCCGGGACGAGGAGATCCGCCGGTGCATGCAGGTCCTTTCCCGGCGAACCAAGAACAACCCGGTGCTCATTGGGGAGCCGGGAGTGGGGAAGACTGCCATTGCCGAAGGGCTGGCCCGGCGCATCGTGGCCGGGGACGTACCCGAGGGTCTTAAGGGCAAGAAGCTCCTCGCCCTGGACCTGGGGGCCTTGGTGGCGGGAGCAAAGTTCCGGGGAGAATTCGAGGAGCGCCTCAAAGCGGTGATCCACGAGGTCCAGGCTTCGGATGGGAAGATCATCCTCTTTATTGATGAACTCCACACCCTGGTGGGGACTGGTGCCGCGGAAGGCGCCACCGATGCGTCCAATCTCCTCAAGCCTGCGTTGGCCCGGGGGGAACTCCGGTGTATTGGGGCCACCACCCTGGACGAGTACCGCAAGTACATCGAGAAGGATGCCGCCCTGGAACGGCGTTTTCAGCAGGTTTATACTGCGGAGCCTTCGGTGGAGGATACCATCGCCATACTGCGGGGGCTTAAAGAGCGGTACGAGGTACACCACGGGGTACGGATCAAGGATGATGCCCTGGTGGCTGCCGCGACCCTCTCAAATCGGTATATCACGAGCCGGTTTCTGCCGGACAAGGCCATTGACCTGGTGGACGAGGCGGCGAGCCGGCTCAAGATGGAACTGGACAGCCGCCCCACGGAACTCGATAAACTGGAACGGAAGCTGCTGCAGCTTTCCATTGAAAAGCAGGCCCTCCAGCGGGAAGAGGACGGGGTTTCCAAGGAACGGCTTGGGAAACTGGAAAAAGAAATCGCCGACCTTACCGCGGAGCGGGACACCATGAAGGCCCGGTGGGACCGGGAGAAACAGGATATCGAGCAAATCCGGGATGTGAAGCAGCGGATAGAAGAACTAAAAATCGAAGAAACCCGGTATGAACGGGAGGGGAACCTCACCAAGGCCGCAGAGGTCAAGCATGGCCGTATTCCGGAGGCGCAGAAAAAGCTCAAGGCCCTCACCGACCGGATGGAGGCCAAGCAGGGGGAAACGGCCCTCCTCCGGGAGGAGGTGAGCGAGGAAGATATTGCCCTGGTGGTATCCACCTGGACGGGAATCCCCGTATCAAAGATGCTCTCCGGGGAACTCCAGAAATACCTTGATTTAGAGAAGGTCCTGGGGAACCGGGTGGTGGGCCAGGAAGTTGCGGTAGGGGCCGTGGCAAATGCCATCCGGCGGAACAAGGCGGGGCTTTCCGATGCGAGCCGGCCCTTGGGGTCCTTCCTGTTTCTCGGGCCTACCGGGGTCGGCAAAACCGAACTTGCCAAAACCCTGGCGGAATTTCTCTTTAATGACGAAAAGGCTCTCACCCGAATTGATATGAGCGAATACGGAGAAAAGCATTCGGTGAGCCGCCTCATTGGAGCGCCCCCGGGGTATGTGGGATACGAGCAGGGGGGGCAGCTCACCGAAGCGGTGCGGCGGCGGCCTTACAGCGTTATCCTCTTTGACGAGATCGAGAAGGCCCACCTGGAGGTGTTCAACGTGTTTCTCCAGTTCCTTGATGACGGACGCCTTACCGACGGCCAGGGCCGGGTAGTGGACTTTAAGAATGTCATCATCATCATGACCAGTAACCTTGGTTCGGACCTGATTCTTGAAGCCAAGAAACTGGAAGACATCAAGGATTCCTTGACAGAACGGCTCAATCAGAAGTTTCCCCCGGAATTTTTAAACCGTATCGACGAGCGGGTGATCTTTAATCGTCTTGGTAAGGACGAGATCGGCAAGATCGTGGAGATCCAACTGAAACGCCTGGCCGGGAGGCTGGCGGAACGGAAGATAATCCTGACGGTTACCACCGCCGCCAAGAACCTGCTTGCCGAACGGGGCTATGACCCCTTATTTGGGGCGCGGCCCTTGAAGCGAACCATCCAGGGGGAACTGGAAAATCCGCTGGCCAAGGCCATCATTGCCGGGAAGATCAAGGCAGGGGACACGGTAACGGCGGATAGCAATTCCGGAGATGAAGGACTTGTTTTCAAAAAAGGATGTGCCCCCAAGGGGATCATCTAGCTGGTTTTGCCTTAATAGGTATGCTATACTATCAAGGATTTATTAATAATTTAAAGAGGATATCATCGCATGGCACAACATGTTGAATCATCAACAACACCGGACATGAAGGAAAAGACGCCCCTTGCTGGTGGACCAGGAAAGAAGGTGCGTATCTCCTTCAAGCAGGGCATTTCCCTGATCAGTTCCTATGCTTCCTCAAGGCTTGGGGCGCAGTTGCGGTCCGTGGCCTTTGTGGTTATCTACCTTGTTCTTGCCCAGACGTTCATCCTGAAAGCCCCGGTCCAGCAAGTCCTCTGGGTCGCCTTTGGGGTGGGGGCGACCATCGCGGGGCTGGCCTTCTTTCTTGAGGGCCTCATCCTCGGTATCATGCCCTTGGGCGAACAGTGCGGTCTTCGTCTCCCCCCTAAGGCGGGGCCCTTGGGGGTGGCCATCTTCGCGATCATCATCGGCGTTACCGCAACCCTGGCCGAACCGGCTATCGGCTTCCTGAAAATCCAGGGCAGTGCGGTTGCTCCCTGGGACGCGCCCCTGCTCTACCTCATACTTAACCGGGGCAGCGGCTGGCTCGTCATGGCCGTCGCCATCGGGGTGGGGCTTTCGGTACTCATCGGGGTGTTCCGCTTCCTCTACGGCTGGCCCTTTAAACCCGCAGTGTTCCTCATCATCCCGGTGCTCGTGGTGATCAGCTTTGTGTTTGAGCGGAACCCCCTCTTAAAGCCCGTTGCGGGCCTTGCCTGGGATACCGGGGGGGTAACCACCGGCCCGGTAACCGTGCCGCTGGTCATCGCCTTGGGCGTGGGGGTTTCAAAGATTGCCGGAAGGAGTAATAAGGGCGGCGCCTCGGGGCTTGGGGTCGTAACCCTCGCCTCGGCCCTGCCGGTCGTCGCAGTATTTCTCCTCGCCTTCGTCCTTTCTGAAAAAGTTCCCGGCCCCTCTTCCGCCGCTGCGTTCTTTTCCGACGATCCCCTGGTACGCGGTCGCGCCGAATATGTCGCCGGGGACCAGGATGCCCTCATCGGCATGGCCCAAAACGCTCTGGCCCAGGGCTTCCTCCAGGAGACCCAATTCCGCAGCCTGTTCCCCGATGCCCCGCTCAAGGCCCAGCCCCGTGATACTCCGGTGGTCCAGACGGCGGATACGGGCACACCGCTCACGAATATCTGGCGGTATATAAAAGATGCGTTAAGCGCCGTACTCCCCCTGGCCGGGGTACTGGTCATTACCATCCTCATCGTGATCCGGGAACGGATCCGGGAGCTGGATGAGGTGATTCTGGGGCTTATCTTTACGATTGTGGGGATGTCCCTCTTCGGTATCGGCATGGAGCGCGGTATCTCCGCCCTAGGTTCCCAGGCAGGGGCAGCCCTTCCCCGGGCTTATGCGGAAACCGTGCAGCCCGATGAGGTGGTCCACGGGGTGGATGACTCGTCGATCTTTACGGTTCCGGGGCCTCGGGGGGGCGTGTCCTATATCTGGATTCCCGGTGATTCCGGTCCCGAAGCAAAGCCCTTTATGCCCTCCAAGCTTAATCAGGATACCCATACGTACCGTCATATTCCCATAGAAAGCGCGGTCTTTTCCAAGTGGGGACGGACCGCCGGGCTGGTGGTGGTCCTCATCTTCGTGTTCATCCTGGGATTGGGCGCGACCTTTGCCGAGCCTTCCCTGGCGGCTCTGGGGCTTACGGTAGAGGAACTCACCACCGGAACCTACCGGAAATCGACGCTGGTCACCAATGTGGCGGTCGGGGTAGGCTTAGGCATGGCCGCCGGTTTCGCCTGTATCCTCTTCAAGCTGTCCTTGGCGTGGATGCTCGGGGTGCCCTATGCCCTGGCCCTGATCCTGACCCTCGGCTCTTCTGAAGAATTCGCCTCCATCGCATGGGATGCCGCCGGGGTAACCACCGGACCGGTTACGGTCCCCCTGGTCATTGCCGCAGGACTTGGCATTGGAAAGGAGGCCGGCGCAACCAGTGGCGCCTTCGGGGTAGTGGCCACTGCCAGTGTGTTCCCCATCCTGGCCATACTTGTTTCGGGTATCCTGAACCGGGCCCGGGCTAAGAAATCAATCGGCCATGAAGCAGGAGCGTAAGGATATGCTTGTACAGACTAAGCTCTCAAAAATAAGCTGTGCCGTGGATGTCAATGTGATTCCCCTCATGGACGAAGCCTTGCAAGATTTGGGGCTTCCTGAGATCCTTATCCAGCGGGCCAAACAGGTGTGCCTGATTGACCGTTCCCCCTGGTTTGGACTTCGTTCGGCAACTACTCCGGAAGAAACCAGGGCCTGTATATACCGGTTCCGGGTTCCCCCTCAATATGAGCCGGGGGTCATGCGCCGGATAGCCGAGGCCGCTGACCTGTTCCTCCCGGGCCGGGGGTCCATTTATGCGGAAACGGTCCAGATGTTTCGGGGAATCCCCCTGGAATTCGATGAGGAAAAGCTTGCCAGCCTCTGCGCCGAGGGTACTGTTCCCATGGAAAATTACGCGGTGTTGTGCTGCATTGTCCCGCGGGGTATGGCCTCCTCCCTGGCCGCCACGATACTGGAGATGGGGCTGTGTGTGCCCCTCATTTCCTTTGGCCGGGGGTTGGGGCTTCGGGACCGGCTGGGGCTGCTGCGGGTTACCATTCCGGTTGAGAAGGAAGTGCTCTATCTGGTGGTCCCCCGGATCGATGCGGAATTAATCGAAGGGGTGATTGTGCACAAGGCCCGGCTTGACCTGCCGGGGCAGGGTTTTGTCTACCGGCGTTATGTCCGGGCATTGACGGTAAACATCCGGGTCAGACGGGGTAAGCGGCGGGATGCGGCTACCATGGAACAGGTTATCGCCGCCCTGGATCAGCTCCGGGGCTCCAGCGACTGGCGGCGGGTCGATGAAAGCCATCAGGGCCGTTCCCCCGAGGGCAAGGAGGTGGAGAGCCTTGCCTGTCTTTCCCTCATTACCGATGAAGGTTCCGCTGATACCTTTGGTAAGGCTGCTATGGATGTTGGCGCCGGGGGCGTGACCCTGATACCCTTTGAATACCGTTCATATACTGGAGAGAAGGAGGACCATTCAGCCTCCCACGCCAAGGAAACCTGCGACCTCATTATCCCGATAACAATGCAGGATGCCGTACTCAAAGAGATAGAATCCCTGGGCCTCTATGGAGGGGAAACCGCAGGAGTGGTCGAGATCATATCCGTCCATAAAGCAATAACCTACCGGGGTAATCAAAAGCGGTAGTATCAAACTCCTGGCAATGACCGGTCTTTTGAGTCCAAGAGAATGGTTACGGGGCCGTCGTTGGTGTAGGTAACTTCCATGTGGGCCTGAAAAACCCCGCTTTCGCAACGAAGCCCTTGTTCCCGGATTTTGTCCATGAAGCAGGTGTAGAGGGCTTTGGCCATGGCGGGTTCCGCGGCATCTCCATAAAAAGGGCGTCTCCCTTTCCGGGTATCTGCCAAAAGGGTAAACTGGGACACCGCCAGGATCCCGCCCCCCGCGTCTTTTACCGAACGGTTCATCTTGCCGTCATCATCCGCAAAGATCCGGAGGTTTCCAATCTTTTCCCCCAGGTATGCGGCATCGGCTTGGGTATCCCCCTGGGCGACCCCCAGGTATACCACGAGACCCGCGGGGATTTTCCCGTGAACCTGGCCGTCTACCGAAACCGAGGCGTTTTTTACCCGCTGGACCACAGCCTTCATGGTGCACCTCCCAGAAGCATCCCCGCCTGGTGCAGGGCCACCCCTTCAAGCCTGATATCCTGTCCCTTTTCCGTGGTCACCGGGACTATCTTGCCCAGCACTTCCAGCGGTTGTTCGGGGTTGACCGGCACGGAAAAGGTAAATACCACCGGTACAATACCTTCCAGGGTACTCCGGGTATCATACCCAACCAGAAAATTAAAGGACGTGGTGTTTTGCAGGACCTCAAGATTCGTGGCCATTCCCCGCCATATCACATGGCAATCCCGGTACAGTACCGGTTCCTTTATGATCTCCCTATAGGTAAATCGCTCCTGCGGAGAAAGGGTATCAAACCCCGGCACATCCATATAGGACATGAGGAGCCGAGCCTTGTTTTTAATGGCCTCCGCCGCGTTGGATTCAAGGATGTGATTGAGGGGAATCTTTGCCGCTTCATCCCGGTATCCGGTAAAAAGGGTACGGGCCTTGGTATAGTCATCCAAAACTTGGGCGCTGGTCAGGACGTACCGGTAGCTGCCGCCAACCTCAACGAGCTTTTCCCGTTCCTCCGGTGCCAGCTCACTCGACGTAAGACCATCCCGGTGGGGACGCTCTTTAAACGGCGAAGGAAGCGCCTTGACTTTGACGAGTACCCCGGCGCCCAGGCTGAAGGCTATCAGCACACACGCGATGGGAATGAGAAAGCTCCCCAGGGTCAAGGGGGCCGGCGGACAGGGAGGGAAGAGTCTCCGAAGCTTCCGTGATTCAAGCCACGCGGAAAAATTTTCACTCCCTGAGTATTTGCGGATTATTTTCAGGGCTTTTTTTGCCGTTTTGTTCGGTTTATCCTGATCCTGCACTTCAAGATAGTACTCCACCGCCCGATCCGTATCTGCCCTGCGGAGGTACAGCACCGCTAACCCGAGCAGGACCGCCGGGTTCCGCATTTTTATATCCCGGGCCAGTTTGAAATAGGTAAAAGCCACGGGAAAACCACCGGTATACAGATAAGAAATCCCCAGGAGATAATAATAGGTGAACATCCCATGATAGCGATTGACTTCAGGTTCAAGAATCTTTATGGCGCCGGTATAATTCCGCCGCCGGATCAAACGGGTTGCTTTGGTTAAAATAGGGTCGAACTTCATCAATGGATACTGTACCCTAAATCCTGCCTTCCTTCAATCCGCGCAACCCTTTAAATGCCCTACCAGCCGCGCCTTATCCGGGGCATTAAAGAAGCACGATCCGGTGATTAAAACATCCGCCCCCGCGTCCCGGACCATCGCGGCGGTGGACTCATTGATGCCGCCATCCACGGAAATCAAAAAGTGAAATCCCCGTTTTTCCCGGAGAGCTGCCAGGATTGGTATCTTTTCAAGGCACTCAGGGATCAGTTCCTGGCCGCCGAATCCCGGATCCACGGTCATCACCAGGACGATGTCCGCGAAGGGAAGCAATGCTTCTATATATGAGACCGGCGTAGACGGCACGATACTGATTCCGGCCTTTTTACCCAGGGTCTGGATTGCCCGGAGGATCCGGTGGGAATGGACCGCCGCTTCCACATGGAAGGTAATCGCATCGGCGCCGGCCTTGGCAAAGCCCTCGATCAGGTTTTCAGGCCGCTCCACCATGAGGTGCACATCAAACACCGCGGCGCTTTGAGACCGGAGATCCGCTACTAATTTGGGACCAAAGGTAAGGTTGGGAACAAATTGACCGTCCATCACGTCCAAATGGACCCATTCTGCCCCCGCCGCATCAATATCCGCCACCGCAGCGGCAAAATTGGAAAAATCCGCCCCAAGGACCGACGGCGCGATAATTGGCTTTTTCATAGTGCTGAACTCTTTATCGGATAAATTCACCATACTCTTGAACCGTTTTCAACATAGAAGTGCCGAGATACAGCCTGGAAAGTCTGGGAAGACAACGCCATAACCTGGCTTGTCCGGTTCATGCCCAAACAATGGGATATAACTTTTCATCGTATGCAATCGCGCTGATGCCTTCCCATTTTTCTCGTATCCTGCGCCACCTCCTTTGCGTGGCGTCAAAGGCTTACCACATCGGCAAAGGCTTTTTGAGCGGTATTAAGGCGAATATGATGAACCCCGCCCAATCAGGGTCTTTATGCTGAATAAGATTATCTTCCCCGCCGCAGACCTCGCAGATGTCAAATCTGCTCTTGAGCGCTCATGTTTTTTGACCGCAACACGCGCATTCCTTAAATTCCATTACCGCTAGGCCGGGCTTATAAACTGGGGCGGGCTAGGCGAAAGCCGAGGCTACCGTACCGAACCGACGGAGTGCTGCCGCCCCGGGTCGCCGAGCGCAGGTACTGGCCGTTGCCGCTCCAGCCCCCGCCGCGACGCACGCGGTACGTGCCCGAGGACGCGCCCACTGGGTCTGTCTGAGAGCCACTACCGTAACTTCCATACCAGTCCCAGCACCACTCCCACACATTTCCGTGCATATCGTATAAGCCCCAGAGATTCGCCGCAAAGCTTCCTATTGCGGTCATCTTTTCCCGATAGATGCCTGCGGCGTTGTTATTGTATGGCCCACGCCCAGAATAGTTCGCTTGGTTCGTCGTGATGTTATTGCCCGTGCTGAATGGCGTCGTAGTCCCCGCCCGGCAGGCGTATTCCCATTCAGCTTCAGTCGGCAACCGGTAACCCCTCGCGTTCCGGTTCCAGGTTACGGTTTCACCATTTATGGCATACACCGGGGTCAAACTTTCCCGCTGACTGCGGGCATTGCAGTACTGCACCGCATCATACCAGCTTACATTTTCCACCGGCAGGTTATCCCCTTTGAAATTGCTCGGATTGGTTCCCATCACCGCCTGATATTCCTTCTGGGTTACCTCATACTTCCCCAGGGAGAAAGAACGTACCGTTACTTGATGCTGAACTTCGTTACTCTGCCTATCCACTTCCGATGCAGGGCTTCCCATTATAAACGTCCCGCCCTGGATCCGCACAAAGCCGTCAGGCATGAGCCGTTCAACCACGGCATGTACCGTCTGTCCAGCGGCCACCATCACCGGCTGGGCAGTCTCGATGATCGTCCCGTCATCTCCCTTCACCGCAACGGTGGTCTTCCCGGTCGATACATCCCGAATGGTCGCCGTTCCCCCCTCTTTGATCCGCGTTCCCGTTGCTGCACCATCAATCATCACAATCCCCGCTATTTCGGAGCTTACCGTGATGATTCCCACATCCACCGCCCCAGAAAGATCGGTCCGGCGCGGTGATGACGACGGGGTTTGACGCCGGAAAAACAGAAAACTCCCCCCGTTCTGATGCTCCGACCCCGCAATGGCTCCCAGCATGGGCTGGGTCTGCCGTACTTCCCGGACCGTGGTAAAGAGGCTCTGGGGATCAATACACAGCCCCTCAGCACGGGTCAGGGCGCTCTTCAGACGCATTGCAAACTCCGACGCATCCGGCACCTCCTCATTGGCGCCGCTGGTCATCACCTGCCGGCTCACCAGGCTATAGGCCCGCCTGAAATACGCATCGTTGATGATCGGGGTTTCCCCTTTGCTGGTGTCCAGAATGTCCCCGGAAAAACAGGCGTCCGAAACCAGAAACACATGCTTCGCCGGCAGCGCGACCAGCATGTTCCGTACCTGGATGTTGGGAAGCCACCGGATTTGCTCATACGTATCCCGCCCCCCGTCAACCGGTATCCAAAAATCGGTTTTCGTAACCCGGTCCGTATACCCATGCCCCGCATAAAATACAAACACCGAATCATGCATACCGATTTCCCTGGTCAACCCTTCAAATAACCGGCGGATGTTTCCCACCGTTGCCTGGTTATCATAGAGTTCCCGGACCTCATCAATAAAGTAATTTTTGGTGAGAATATCCCGCAGCTCTGTGGCGTCCTTGACCGGGTTACTTAAGGGACCCCATTCCTGATACCGGTCTATGGCAATGAACACCGCCCACTGCTTGCCCACCACCGCGTCGGCAAATATCGCCTCTATGCCCCGCCGGTCTTGGGCGGCAAGGGGCACCAGTGTAAACAGCACAAGCCCCGCCGGAATCAACATCCGCCATCCCGCGCCATTACCCTTGATCTCCATAGCATACCTCCCTCAACTGGTCGCCTTGCCCTCACTCCGCCTTAAATCAGTAATGATAAGCTGGGGAGTTTCGATGCCGTTAAACCAGTTCCGGGTAACCTTAAATACCAGGTCCACCATATCCCCCAGATCAAAATCCCGCTTTACCTTTTCCGCGGCCTGCCAGTACACCGCAGGCCATTTGTGTTTTCCCGCGTCCAGGGTGAGTTTCACATGCTTCGCTTCGGTCTTTCCCATAAAACTAATGTCCGTTACCTTGAGCTTCTGGGCCATGAAGATGAGGGGATCGTTCCCTTCCCCATAAGGCTCGAAGCGGTCAATCACCTTGAAAATATCCGGGGTCAGGTAGGCATGGGGCAATTCCGCATCAATGACAATGGTTTCCTCACCGGTGTCCCCGCGCAGTTCAATGGTGCGGGCGGCGGTCTTAAGGCGCTCCAGGAACAGGTCCCATTTGGTACGCTCCAGGCTGAACCCCGCGGCATAATCATGGCCCCCCCAGTCGATGAAAAGGTCCGCGCATTGTTCCAAAAGCGCGCACAGATCATACCCCTTCACGGAACGGAGGGAACCGGTCAGGATTGCTTCCCCAAAGGATACCACCATGGCAGGCACTTTAAAACGGCCCACCAGACGGTTTGCCATGATCCCCGTAATGCCCCGGTAGATCCCTTCCCCGGAGGCCAGGACCAATTTATGCTCGTAGGTCTTGAGGCTTTCCGCGGCCTGGGGTTCCACAATGGTCCAGATATCCCCCCCTAGTTTTTTCCGGTCTTCGTTCATGCTGATAAGTTCTGTGGCGAGCCGATCCCGTTTTACCGGGTCCTGCTCAAGGAGCAGCGCGGCGGCCTTATCAGGGCTGCCCATGCGGCCCGCGGCATTGATGACCGGGCCTAACTGCCAGGAAATATCCACGGTATTGAGGTGCCGTCCCGCAAGGCCCAGCTTGAAGAGCAAATCCGAAAGCCCGGGCCGGGGTTTTTCCTGGAGCGCGGCAAGGCCGGCCCGGACAATGATACGGTTTTCGTCCTTCAACGGCATGATGTCCGCAATAGTTCCCAGGCTTGCAAGCTGGAGGTCCGCGGTATCCTCGTCGGTAAAATGATGTTCCCGCCGTTGTACAAAGGACGTAAAGAGGTTGATAAACACATCCAGTTCGGTGAGTTCCTTCCCGGAATACCGGGCAATCCGGGAAAGTTCCCGCAGGCGGAGCAGGCTTTTCCCCGCGGTCTGGGGAATCTCCTTCCCGATTTCCAGGGCGATGTCCAGCATTTGTACCTCAACGCCTTTCCCAAATATTTTGGCAAGGGCCATCTTGTGCAGCGCCCCATCCCAGACGAAGATTTGCTGACCCGCAAGAAAGGCCGGGATCCTGGTGTCCGTTATGCCCACCATGCCGGGAACCACCGTTTCGGTGATGCTCTCGATAACCGCGAGGTTTCGCATCTTTGCTATTTCTATGATATAGGCGTCATTGGCAGGCCGGGTATTGAGGAGGCAGATCGGCTGGCCGTAGAGTTCGCTTTTCATAGCGAATCGCAGGGCCGAAACCAGTTTATAGGCCACCCCGCAGCCCGCTAAATCCCGGAATGGGTAGGTTGAAGTGGAGAGCTTGGGATTCACGATGGTCACGGCTTGGGGGAGTTCCTCCTGGGGGTTGTGATGGTCGGTAACGATCACATCAATACCGAGTTCCTTGGCCCGCTTAATCTCCCCAAGGTTTGAGATGCCGCAGTCCACGGTAATGATCAGGGTCCCGGATGCGGCGGCGAATTCCTCCACCGCCTGGGCGGAAAGGCCGTAAGGCTCATCCCCCATGGGAAGTCGCCACCCCACGTCCATGCCAAGGCGGATCAGAAAGCCCGAAACCAGGGCGGCGCTGGTGATGCCGTCCACGTCCCGGTCTCCGAAAACCAGGACCTTTTCCCCCTCTTCCTTGGCCGCTAATATCCGGTCCACCGCGTCTTCCATCCCCGACAGCTCAAAGGGATTCCGTAAATACCGGGGGCCTTCTTCGAGGAAATACTGAATATCCTGCCCCTGGATAAGCCCCCGCCGGGCAAGGATCGAAGCAATTAAATGATCGCAACTGTATTTGGCAGCCAGTTCCTTAACCAATGCCGGGGGGATGTCCTTTTTTTCCCAATTCATGTCAATACCGTTTCCTTCGTTTTACGTTTCTATTACTTTCAGAATCAGTTTCCGTGGAACAGGCTGCTTTTCCGCATATTCCACCGCATCCCTCAGTTGAGGGAGCGCGGCAACAAGCCCAGCCTCATCCCTGGCCCACACGGTCATGATGGGGTCCCCGAGGGCAACCCGGTCCCCGCCTTTCCGAAGAAGCTGTACCCCGGCGGTGGGACTTACCGCGTCTTCGGTACGGTTTCGTCCGACCCCAAGCGGTACGCCGGCATGGCCTACCTTCCAGGCATCAATCCGGGAAAGGTACCCACTTTGACCGGCGGTGATCTCGGCTGTAACCGGGGAGCGGTAGGTTCCCCGCATTTCCAGGAATCGCGGTACATTTCCACCCTGGCTTTGGATATTATCCAGAAACAGTTGCCGGGGTCTTCCGGTAGCCAAGCACGCTTCACAGATCCGGCGGCCTGCTTCCGGGTTCGCCGCCTTGCCTCCCAGGACCACCATACGGGCGGCCAGTTCCAGGGTTACCTCCATGAGGTCTGCCGGGCCTTTCCCCTCAAGGCAGTCAAGGCTCTCCTCCACTTCCAGGAAATTCCCCACCATGTTTCCCAGCGGCTCATTCATGTCCGTGAGGAGGGCAACGATTTGCTTACCCATGGCCGCCCCGGTATCCACCAGGGACCGGGCAAGCTCCTCGCTTGCCGCCGGGTCCTTCATGAAAGCGCCGGAGCCGTACTTGACATCCAGAACCAGGGCGTTCGCTCCCTCTGCCGCCTTTTTCGAGAGGATGCTTGCAGTGATGAGGGGGATAGATTCCACCGTGCCCGTAACATCCCGCAGGGCGTAGAGGAGCCGGTCAGCAGGCACCACATCCTTGGTTTGACCGGTCATGGCAAAGCCGTCTTGTGCCAGGATTTTCCGAAATTCCCCGATGGTCAGATTGGTCCGATAGCCGGGGATACTTTCAAGTTTATCCAGGGTACCCCCGGTATGCCCCAAGGCCCGGCCCGACATCATGGGGTCCTTGATGCCCAGGGAGGCGATGAGGGGGGCCAGGATGAGACTCGTCTTGTCCCCCACGCCGCCGGTGGAATGTTTATCCACGAAAGGACCGGGTATGCCGGACAAATCAATGGACGCGCCGGATTTGAGCATCACCTCGGTAAGCGCCGCGGTTTCAGCGGGACTCATCCCCTGAAAGAATACCGCCATGGCCCAGGCGGCAACCTGATAGTCCGGAATGGTACCGGCCACATAGCCATTGATTAAGAAGGTAATTTCCCCTTGGGTAAGCTCCTTCCCATTCCGTTTATGCATGATAATATCAACCGCACGCATCATCCTTCCTCCTTTTCGTCCCATGATTGCATCCCATCACCCCAAGCCCCAGGTACCAAGCCGCCTCCCCAAAGAACCTGCCAATATCCCCGTAACCAGGGCCTTTGCCTGACCGAGGGATAGGTTGTCCAGGGTGTACCGGGCAAGCAGGGAGGGGTCCAGGTCTTCCACTGCAGCAAGCCACCGCCGGCTGCCCGGTCCTATGGGCAACACAGCTCCCCCCCCTGCCTCCGCTGCCGGTCCATGGGATACTTCGACACAGGAGGGGCAGAGCAAGGCGCTTTCACGCTTACTAAACCATAGTACCTTATCACCAGGGACTTCACAAGCGCAGGAAGCGCAATGATTTACATCATGCCGCAGCCCTAAGAGCATAGCCCAGTTCCACAAAAAATAAATGAGGATCCGTACACAACAAGGTTCATCCGCCCCGTTCAAGGCATCCAGGACCCGATGAGCCAGGGTGAGGGCTTCGCTCCAGTTTCCGCCGCCGCCATGAGAGGCCAGGATGGTTTCCGCAACGGCGGAGGCAGTTGCAACCCGTTCGTACCGTTCCCGAAGCCCTGGCCGCCAGGAACGGACATCGAAATCAATAACCTTCTGGGAATTCTTTACCGGATCCCGGTACATCCAGAGGGTTCCCTGGTGAAAGGGCGCCGCGTGGGAGCGGAGCTTGCTTTTAGGCCCGCCGAAGACCGTGGCCCTGAGAATCCCCTCCTCGGCAGTGAGGAACCACACCTCCCGGTTGGATTCCCCTGAGGGCCGTACCCGGAGGATCAGCGCGGAATAGGTAAAACTTCGGAACATATTTTCTTAATTGTCCGTGTGGTCAATAAACCATGCAAAAAGAGGACTCATATCCACCCCTTCAGGGGGATCAGGAATATCACCGCGCATCCGTTCAGGGTGCCATTGCACCCCATACACCGGAAGGCGCTGGTGTTCTATGGCTTCGATAACACCATCAGGGGAAACCGCCGTTACCCGCAGGCTTGAGGCAAGTACCCCGATCCGGTTGTTATGCCGGCTGTTGATTACAAAACGTGCTCCAAAGAGCCTATGCACCATCGAACCTGGTGTGGTCTGAACCGGATGCTGTATCCACATGTGTTCTACACCCTCGGTACACTTAAAATTCTCCACCGTAGTGCCCCCTTCCTGTTCGTTGATTACGTGATGGCCCAGGCATATCCCCAGTATTGGTTTTCCAAGCCCCTTGAATGCCTGGTACAGGGCAGCATCAAAGGCGTTTCTTTTCGGTATTTCTTCCGCTTTTATGCGGCGGAACCATGGAGGCGTGGGATCAGGAGAAAAGGAATTAAAACCGGTTAAGATAAGCCCGTCGCCTATTTCCGCATACCCATCGGCGCGGTTGCTATCAGCGGGGAGCAGGGGGATGCCGCCTGCGGATGCCACTGCGGTAGTGTAGGATTTATTCACCACCCAGGCCGAATCCATAAACTGTCGGTCAAAGGCAGGACCGCCGCACACCAAAATAACCGGCTTGTGTGCTTTAGTCCGCATCGGTTTTCCCTTGAGGTCTTTGGCAGCGGGTTACCATGTAGGTCATTAAATCCCCTAAGATGCGCTGTTCCCATTCAGCGCGCCATCCTATGCCGAAAATCGGCAGTTCCCTATGTTCTATGCCTTCAGGAGTCCCATCTTCCCCAGCGGCCCATGCTCTTAACACCGAGGGGAGGCGCTCTATTGCAGCGCCCCCACTGCCGCTTACGGGGGGCAGGTCACCGCAGAACGCGCCTAACCGGGTATCTTCAGAGACAACTACCTGCTGCACCTGGACTGCTTCCTTGTTTTTGTCGAGTACGGTGCCTCCCAAGGCGGCATTGATAAGATGCATACCCCGGCCTATGCCAAAAATAGGCTTTGCTTGTTGGTAAAAGGCATGAAACAACGCGAATTCAAAATCATCCCGGGTTATGCAAAGGTCCCACATCTCGTTAAAGAAGGCGTAGTATTTACCATAGCGCCCCCGGTGTATGTCCGGGCCTTCCGTCAGTACCAGGCCGTCTGCGAGCCGCGCATAGTCCCCGGTACCGCGTATATCCGCAGGCATACAAGGCAGGCCGCCGCCTTTTGCAACACCAGCAACATACCGCTTTGACAACACAAAATGTAAAGAACCACGCTGCGGGTCCAACCCTTCTTCCCCTGAAATCAGTATGATTGGCTGCATATCGCCGGGAATCAGGATTTCGCGGTGAGTTCCGTGAAGGTAACCCGCTGCTGCATCCCATCAGTGTCAATGTCGAAAACCACGATCCCATTGTCCTTCACGAATTTTTCGCACCGCACCTTTTCGCCAACCAGGAATTCCTGTACCGAGGTGTCCACATCATTAGTTTCAACCTCGCGGATATCCACATCACGCATCTGGTTATTGGAACAGGAATTGAATATCTCCCGTATCACCTCGTAGGTTTTTACCGGGGCCGCTGCCTTTTCCGGAACCCTTCCGGCAGTTTCTGTGATTGATCTCGGGATCGAACCGATGATAATCGTGTTTTTTACCAGGTCCACCTGCTCCAGCGCACCGGAAACCCTGATTTCCTTACCCATGATGTCGGTCAGCGTTACGGTGTCTCCCGAAACCTTGACCGCACTGACATATTCACAGAGCTTTTTCTTTGTTCCATTCGTCCCAAGCTCATATACCGTGGAAAGACACATGATGTCTGTCCTCCTCATATTTCATTCTAAGACGGCTTCCGGTAAGCGTCAATTGTTATTTTCCGGCGTACAAATCCTTCCCCGGTACAGCACCTTGGGGTACACGGCGATTCCCAGTTTTTTTTCCAGCCGTGCAAGGTTCCGCAGCTCATCCGCATCCCCAAAGGTTACCATGATTCCCCGCTTGCCCGCCCTGCCGGTACGGCCCGCCCGGTGTATGTATGCCTCGGGATCGTTCAAAACATCCAGGGCAATCACATGGCTTATGCCGGGTATATCAAGCCCCCGAGCGGCAAGATCGCTTGAAACCAGGACCCGCGCCCGTTCAGCCCTGAAATCGTCGAGGGCCTGTTTCCGGTTCTTTTTATCCATATCACCATAGAGGCCCACCGCCGGGATTTTATGATACTGCAGCTGGGACACGATATTCCCCACCTGCCCGCCCCTCGCAGTAAAGACCAGGACCTTTTTCGCCTCCGCTGCGGCAAGAAAAGAACCGAGGGCGCTTATCTTCCGCCGGTCCTCGCTGAAGATCGCCCAATGACTTATCCGTTCCCGTAATATCTCCTGTTCTTCGGTTTCTTCGATGACCACTGTACCACCCATGAGGGGAAGGAGCCGTTCCTTGCTGGTTGCGGACATGGTGGCTGAACAGGCCGCGGTCTGACGCTGAGGATTGATGCGGCGTACCAGTTCCCCGGTTTCCCCTGCAAGTTCCTCGGCCATAAGCCGGTCCCCCTCATCCAAAACCAGGGCCTCCACCCGGTCAAGCTTCAACTTTCCCATCCGGGCCAGCGCCAGGAGCCGTGCGGGGTTTCCCACGATGATCGCGGGCCGATCTTTTTTAAGGCCGTCGATCTGCCGGCTCATGTTGGCGGATCCGATGACCAGATGCACCTTCACCGGCGCGCCGGGCCGCTCATGCACCAGAAAATCCGCCTCTTGTTTAATCTGGGAGCAGAGTTCACAGGTCGGGGCGAGGATGAGTATGGCCGGTCCGGAAACGCCCGTGCGGTCCAGGCGCCGGCTATCCCCGCCCTGGCCATCGTCGCCTAGTCCCAAGAACCGCTGCACCAGGGGAATCAAGTAGGCAAAGGTTTTCCCCGTGCCCGTGGCTGAACGGAACAGCACCTGCTCCCCGGCGAGCATACGGGGGATGACCCGTTTTTGTATCTCCGTGGGATGCTGTATGTTCCGTTCCGCGAGTCTTTCGATAAAAAAAGGGGCGGTCCCCAAGTCCACAAAAGAATTCATAGTTTACGGTACTTTTCGTAAAGAGGAATCATGGAATCAGTGAACCGCTCCACCGAATAGTTCCGGGATAGTTCCTCGGAACGCGCCCCCATCCGGGCCTTTGCCGCGGGATCCGCCAGAATGGCGATGGTCTTTTCCCAGAGCCGGGTATCATCCTCCACTGCCCACCCATTTTCGCCGTTCAACACCATATCGGCAATACTGGTATCCGCTGCCGCCACAATAGGAAGCCCCACTGACATGGCCTCGATAAAGGTAATCGGATGCACTTCACTGTGGGAGGCGCTCATAAACACATCGGCAGCAGCATAGACCAGCTTGATTTCATCAGGCCAGTGGAGATATCCCGTGAAGATTACCGCATCATTGATACCCAGATCATGCCCATGGGCTTGGAGCGCCCGGTGATCCGGCCCATCCCCGACCAGGATCAACTTCGTCTTGGGGCGGCGGGCATGAATTTCCTTAAAATTATTGAGGAGGGTGTAGACGTTTTTTTCCATGCCCAGCCTCCCGACAAATACGATCAGCTCATCCTCCGGGGCAATCTTGAAACGTTCCCGAAACGCCAAGGTGTTCTGGCATTCCCGGTCTGACCGGTCATAGAAATGGGACAGGTCAATACCATTGGGAACGATATACACCGGCTTTGGATAGTCTATCTGGGATAAGTAATCCTTGATCTTCCATGAAGGAGCTATGACGCAGCATTGATTCTTGAGGGTAAGCCGCAGAAAGGAAGGAGGCAGATTTTTCTTCAAGATCGGTTCCATCAGGGGGACGTATTCGACCAGGGGGATATAATTGAGATAATCTGGATAATAGGTATGCAAGGTATGTATCGAAGGGATATTCAACTTTCTGCTCACCCCCCGGGAAGCCATGAAGAGGCTGAATTCGGAATGGGTATGAATAATATCGAGGTTAAGGGGCCGCGCCATATCAATAATCTGTTTTTCGATGAAAACCCCAATACGATGCTGGGGTTCCTTAAGGAACTGTATGGATTTAACCCTGAAAACTCCCTCCTCCGGTACCGCGCTGGGATGCTGGACGGTAAAAACATAGGCTCGATGCCCTCGTTTTTCCAATTCGGATTTCAAGGTCCTCACCACCATAACCACCCCGTTTACCTGGGGTGTATAAGTATCACTAAAAATCCCAATATTCATAGCAAGAAACTCCTAGATAACATGTACCGAGTATACCACAAGCGAGGGATAAAAAGGTAGTAGGCGCAAAGGAGCATTTCAATTCGGAATATGCGATTGAGATCGTGGCCTGATAATCAGCGGCCTCACGGGGCAGGGAAATCCCTGGGACGAGATGCGATAGCGCTTCATGCTCATGACATCGGGAGGAGGGGGAAGCGCGGCTCCGGTAGAACCTTTACCCTGAGCACAGACCCTTAGTCCGTGGGATTTTCCGAATTGAAGGTTGGAACAACACTGCTTGACCTCCAATAAGCTCTGTAATATACTTCTTTGTCACAATCGGAAGGTTACGGCCTACCCATGCAGCGTGGGGAAGTAACGTCTATGGACACGGTGGCTCTGGCTTTCGTTGTGAGCGACCCAAGCCGCAAGCCCCCGCCTTTAGGCCTGGGGTAGCTGACAATGAGGGGTAAGGACTTCGGATTTTTTAATACAAAACTCCGTTTCTTCCTTCTTTCTTAACCTGTTGACCTTGGTACGGAATCTGATGTTAAGGAAGGAAAGGATGCATAGTAAGGGGTTAATGGCGCTGGGGATGGTGTTTGTGGTCTCAGGAGCTATGGTACTGGGCCAAAGTCCCGATGCTGAACCGGTGGTTGCTGGGTCTAGCATGACGGTGGAAGCCTCCTATCGGCAGGAATCAGTAGAACTCATGATTATCCGGGAGTTGAGCCGAGAGGAAAACCGGGATATGAAAATGAAGGCGCTGGAAAATATTGGAACCTTCATCGAGAAAGGTGATACGGAAAAAGCACGGCGAACTGAAGCAGCGCTACGGGCGGACCTGAAATATATGGCCTTTGAAGGTATTATAAACAAGACCCGGAAAAATGGCAAGGTGGTCAATAATTACCCTGATGTCCGGGCCACGGTGGCAGGGTATCTTGGCGAATTGGGCGGCCCCGAGTCAGAGGAGATTCTTATAAAAATGATAAAGGCCGATTACGAACCTCTAGTACTGATTGAAGTGATTAAATCCCTGACCAAAATTGGCATTACTGAAGAAACCCTCACCAGCATCACCAAGGTGATAAGCCGTTTCGATCTCCTCGATCCCAATAGCCTGCTGGCCCTTGCTGCCCTGGAAGCCTATGAAAAATTTGCCGGACCGCAGCATGGAACCTTAGACCCCGCTACAATACAACTGATACGCCGTATTTCCGAAGGCTCCTATCGCCGGCCGGTTCGGGAACGGGCCAAACAAATCCTGCTCAACTTGAGCCGCTTTTAAGCAGGCTGTCGCTGGGGGCGCTGCGGAGCAGGTTATTATTGATAAACTGGTAGCACGCTATACCGGTGGGGTTATAAACCTGGTATTAGATAACGCCCGATATCAGCATTGCAAACGAGTAGAGGATTATGCTGCTTCCCAGGGAGTTGCGCTGGTATTTTTGCCGACCTATTCACCGAATCTAAATTTGATAGAACGGTTATGGAAGTTTGTCAAGTCCGAGGTGTTAAACGCGGCGTATTATGGTTCGTTTGATGGATGCATTGGTGAGACCGACAAGAAGCATCGTGGAAGCATAAATACACTCATATCTAAAAATAGCCAACAGTTCTCAAACGTTTTCTCTTTCGGTATCCAATGATATTTTTATGCCTAAAGGAGTATACCTCTATATTCGCCCAATTTGATTAATCCGACAGCCTGTGCAGTTTGTCCATGCTCCATTATTTTATTGTTTTCATAAAATTCATTTGTATTTCACCCGAAACAGAGCCACAGACAGCGCACTCTCCCTCTTTTTTACGCAATCACCATCTCAAAACGTATACGTCATACCTACCTTGATAAAACTATTATCGCGGAAGGCCCCCAGTTCACCCGCCTCGTCTCCGGCAAAAATGCCGCCGGAAAGTTCCACGCTGATATCGTTCTTTGTCCAAATGAGAGAAGGCATGATAAGACAATCGGAGTCCTCAATACCCCAGATAGCAGCAGCACTGATTTCAAGTTCATCACGCAAAAACTTTTTTGAGAGTTTCGCCGTAACGCGGGTAGACGT
>JAITNP010000076.1 GCA_031290455.1 Treponema sp.
AATGCCCGGATGAAACAGCTATGCCTCCATAAAACGGCTGCCGATTTATCGGACTGATTCGGTCCTTCTTCTGTTGGGTTTTTCAGTGTCGTATCATGGGGCTGTGAATAGTAACAAAACTATACGGAACAATGGTGTCGCATTATCCACGAATAGAATCTTCTCATCTGTGGAATCTGTGTATCAATACGATAATCAGACCGGAAGAACACGTTTGTTACTGCTTGTCTATGTCCAGGATCGTGTTCAAGGCTACGTTGATACCCTGCCACGGCTCCTCCACAGAGGTGAACTCTTCTTCGCAGTGGCTGTGGCCATCCTTGCCGGGCACAAAGATCGGTGGGCATCATATCAGCGACATACCGGATGTCATGACCTGGTCGCTGTGGATTTTCCTGTAGGAATACCCCAAAGTCCGGGTTAAAACTCACCCGCTTGCGGGACCAGGCTTCGCGGTACTTCACCGCATTTGTCCAGTTCTGGGAGGCTGTTCTTGACCACCTGGAGGGCCTGTTCAAGCAGTGCTGGGGACATCCAGGGAAAACTCCACGTAATCGGGGATAACCGTGTGAACACAGGGATGCACGACCAGCTCGCCGGTGGTGTAGATCAGGTCTTTAGGCAGTTTGTCCAGCTCGGTATGGAAATATTTGATGGCATCTGCGGCGACAAGGAAGGCGTCCCGCTAGAAGGACATGGGGATGGTGCCCGCATGATCCGCCGCCCGTAGGTGCTTATCCGGTAGTTGAACATACCCCAAATCCCATCGACCACGCCGATTTGCTTTTTCTCAGCTTCCAGAATAGGCCCCTGCTCAAGGTGGAGCATGGCCATTTCTTGGCAACGATCAGGTTAGAAACCCAGGTTACCCCCACATCAACCTGTCCTGAGTAGACGGTGGCAGTCTCGGTGTGATGTCGCCACCGCCAGGGACCATGTTGGCCTTCAGGCCCTCATCCGCATAATAGTCCTTGGTGGCCCGCCTGCCCACCGCCGGTAGCAGCGTTCCTTTCCGCAATGGTAACTAGGAATACTGCCGCAAACACTATTCCTGGTTACCCATCTTTTCATCGATAACTCCTTGTGCTCAAAAAATTGGATAATATATTGACTTTTTACTTACCGGTTGGTATATATTAAATATGGTACAATCCTCAGATACTAAAAGGATAATCCTCGAAACCGCCCTGAATCTATTTTCCCGTAAGGGCTATGAATCGGTGGGGGTCCAGGAGATAGTTACCAGTGCAGGGATTACCAAGCCGACCTTGTACTATTATTTTAAGAGCAAGCAGGGGCTTCTTGAGGCTATTGTTGCCGAGCACGGCGCCGCCTTCATTGCAATAACCCGGAAAGCGGCGGAATACCGGCATAATCTGGTGATGAATTTGCGGACCCTCTTCCAAGAGACCCTCAACTTTGCCCATCAGGATACCGCTTTTTACCGGTTAAGCCTCAGCCTCTTTTCCTCGACCCTGGAAGCATCCGGGTATGTGGCCGGGATTCCCCTCAGACGGGAGCTTGTTTCCATCGTGGAAGGGCTTTTTATTGCCGCCGCAGGGGATCACGGCAATATGAAGAACCGGGAGACCATCTACGCCAAGACCTTCATGGGGCTTCTCGAAACCTGGGCAGTACTTTCCATTAATGGAGAGGCAAAACTTGACGACTACCTGCAATACCGGATAATCCACCAATACATGCACGGCATCTTCTCGTGAAAATGATGGCTGTTTTTTTAGTTTGTAAAATATACCGACCAGTAGGTATATTAAATATGGAGGTTTTATATGCATGATAATCACATCAGTACCGAATCAAGCGGTACTCAGGGCATGATGGGAAGAATTTTCTATCATATCTATCCCCTGGGATTCTGCGGGGCGCCCCTCAGAAACGATTTTACTTCCCCTGCGGGAACGGGACTGCGCTCCCTCGTAAACCGGATCCCCCATCTTTTAAGCCTCGGCATAAACGCCCTATACCTGGGGCCGCTGTTTGAGTCCGTGGCCCACGGCTACGATACCCTGGATTATTATTATGTTGACCGCAGGCTCGGCAATAATGAGGACCTTCGGAATCTGGTTCGGGCATATCATGAAAAGGGTATCATCGTTGTACTCGACGCGGTGCTGAACCATACGGGGCGGCACTTCTTCGCGTTTAAGGATATACAGGAAAAGGGCGGCACTTCTCCATACCGGGACTGGTTTGCTCAGGTTGATTTTACCAAGCGAAGCCCCGAAGGGGACCCCTTTATGTATCAGGGCTGGAACGGCTGCTATGACCTGGTAAAGCTGAACGGCCATGCTCAGGCAGTGCGGGATCATCTTTTCGGGGCAGTACAGCATTGGATCGAAGAATTCGATATTGACGGACTCAGGCTCGACGCGGCGGATCAACTACTCCCGGATTTTATGGATGAACTTTCTTGGCGGTGTCGGTCCCTTAAACCTGGATTCTGGCTCATGGGGGAAGTGGTCCACGGTGACTACCGGCGCTGGGCCACTGAAAACAGACTCGATTCGGTTACCAATTACGAACTCTACAAAAGCCTCTGGTCCTGTTTTAACGACCGGAATTTCTTTGAACTGTCCTGGACCCTGGGCCGTCAATTCGGGCCAGGTGGCATGTACCATCATCTGGGCCTATACAACTTTGCCGACAACCACGACGTAAACCGAGTGGCAAGCATCCTCAAAAACAAGGCCCACCTGTTTCCCCTCTATGGCCTCCTCTTTACCGTCCCTGGAATTCCTTCAATCTATTACGGCAGCGAATTCGGCCTCCAGGGGGAACGCCAAGGAAACAGTGACCGGCAGCTTCGACCGGTCATGCCCGATGGTTGGCCTATTCCTGGCGAAAACTTTCCCCCGGAAAACAAGCCCCCGGTCGATTCCGCTGCGTTGGTTAAGGCCATCACGACCTTTATTGGTATTCGAAAAAACACCCCCGTCCTTCAACACGGTTCCTATCGGCAGCTTTATTGTTCCCATGAACAATTTGCCTTCATGCGGGAAATCACAAAAAGTTCTATCAGAGAGCGTTCCGCAGAGAAACGGGTTAAAAAGTCCTCTCGACCAGTACTGGTAGCGGTAAATGCTTCAGAAAAGCCGACCCGTATACCCATTCCCCAGAAAACCCTCCAATCCAACTGCCGTTGCTGGAAAGACCTTCTGAGCGGCGAGGAATTGTATAGTAGCACCAGTGAGGGGCTATCCACCGGTGGCCTTACTATTCCCCTCTACCCCTCATGGCTCCGTATCCTCGAAGGGAGCTGATACGGGGACTAAATTCCCTCTACTACCCAATCAATGATGACCTCCAGTCGTTTCCTGATGGCCGAAGGTATATCGACCTGGGAAGCCACAAAGTCCGAGACATCCGCGCCGGCAATGCTGTACACTAAAACCCCTTCGGCGAGGGGTTCAAAGTACAGTTGGGTAATGAATTTCCCTTCTTTAATGACCGGAATAAAAAGATAGGAAAGGCTTTTAAAGTTGGATAGACTGTACAGTAAACCCTGGTGCTGCTGGGTAATGTCCGCCCGGTAATAGGAATTGCCGAAGTTGACATCCTTGAGACGGATATAGAGGGTTTCCGACCGGGGCACGGAAATGGCATCCGGTGAGTCTGGAATGGGGGTCATTCTTCGGGGGCTTTGAATACGGGTCGCTTCTTCAAAAAGCGGTATATTCTCATCCCGGGTAAAGGAATGGTATAAACGCCCCTTGAGGTTCCGGATCTTTGCGAGGGCATTGTATATGTGGATAAATCCTTTGGTTTCCGTGTGGGGAATAACCAGCAGGGCTTCTACCAGGCAGGAGGGCTTCTTTTTTAAGACAGGACTCGAAATATCAATACCCGAAGATGCGGAGGGTAATAACCGTAACGGACCATTTCCGGTGGCGGATAGGATCAAGCCACGGGGTGAAAACACCTTCGATTTGCTTGCTGCATCAAGCTCGGGAAAAAGGGTATCAAAAGAACGGTTCTGGCTAAACAGGGGACCTGCCAAGACGATACCAATAAAGAGACCGATAACCACGAGAGATCTTTTGTTCAACATCAATAGGCTCCTTTGCCCCGTAAAACCACCCCCACCGTCTTATACAAGACCCACCAATCAAGCCATACGGACCAGCTTTGGAGGTAATAGGTATCAAAAGATACCCGTTCGGCATAATCCGTATCGGAACGACCCGAGACCTGCCAAAGCCCGGACATCCCCGGCTTGACTGAAAAAATACGGCTAAAATCTTCACCGTATTTTTCAATCTCATCATCCACAATCGGACGAGGCCCCACCAGGCTCATCTCCCCTTTTAATACATTGATCAGTTGGGGGAATTCATCAAGGCTGGTTTCCCGCAGGAATTTGCCGATTTTGGTTACCCGGGGATCATCTTTTAACTTATGACGTGCCTCCCATTCCTCCCGAATCTTAGGATCCGAGGCAAGCAATGTGTGCAGCCGCGCTTCGGCATCCGCCGCCATGGACCTGAATTTATACGCCTTAAAGTGTTTGCCGTTTAACCCAAGCCTCGTGTGTCCATATAAGACCGGTCCGGGGGAGGTAATTTTTACCAGCACTGCAATGACCAGTAAAAAAGGCACGATAAGGGTACCTCCTATCAGCACAATGCCCATATCCATACATCGCTTGATGCACAAATTCCAAGACATCTTCAGTCTATGGCTGGTAACAAACCCAAGAATTCCGTCAAAATCCCGAATCGACATCCATACATTGGTAACATTAAAGAATTGGGGGATCAGCACCGTATAGCGGAAGGCGGATACCGAATAATTCAGCAGTCGGGCCAGTTCCTTTTGGCCAAGTTCCGGCATGGCCACAATCGCCATTCTGATGTGATACCGGGCGACTATTTCCGGCCCGGCATTGGTATCATGGATTATCGGAATCCCCTGGTATGCTTCTTCCCCCTGGGGATTATCATCCAAAATAAGTACCGGCACATACCCTGTTTTTTTATTATGGAGCAGGCGGTCAATGATCAACTGGCCCGTGCTTTCCCCGCCATAATAAATAACCGCTGGAATGCCCCCTAAATTGGTTTTACTTAAAATGATGTTCATACAACTACGGCAGAGGAGCAATATCCAGGTAGAAAAAACAAAACTGATGATAAAGGCCACAGAAATGGCATCAAATTCCTGGTCCTCAATATACCGTGAAAAAATTATCCCCCCATGGGCCATGAGGGAACTGATGTTAAAACAACGGAGTTCTTCCGATGGAGCCAGGGAAACTCCCGGATAGAGGTTCATCACCTGGAAAATCAGGATAAAGACCGGCAAATAGGGCCAGTAGGTAACAAAGGACTTAAAATTAATCGCGTGAATATCATAGAAGTTGACCCAAAAAAAGCCCGCTCCAAAGGAAAACATAACCCCTGCCAGATCGGAAATAATCAACGCGATGGAGGTCAGGGCGGAACTGGTCCGGCGATATCGGGTCCGGTACCAGATATCAAATTCGGCTAAGGTCATACCCATACGATGCCGCAAAAAGACGGTTTTGACAAGGTTTAGGCGCCCGCCGCCGCTTTTTTCGCTAATTTAATGATGGTTACCGTACATCCTCCCAGGTAAAAGAGTACATTAAAGGCGATAATCAGGGACATGCCGCCGATATAATGACACAGGATCAATGCAGGCATCATAAAGCCGGTAACCCCGACATTTTCAGCCAATTTCCGTTCAAAGGAGACGGATCCATGGGCGTGCTCGCCTTCAATGTTCTTGTATATTTGATAGGCTACCCTGGTGAGGAGGTTTGCCGAAGACGTCAGGGCGGTGATCACCAAAACCGGCCACCAGCCGGTACGGTGGTACACATACATCCCGGTGGATAAAAATACCATCGTATAGGCAATAAACCCCATGACCGCGTCCGCCCAGCCCCCCCAGGGACTAGCGGTATTGGTTACCCGGGCGATATTCCCATCCACACAATCAAAAATTGAAAAAACTTGTAACAGGATGGCCCCCCAGAGGGGGAGCCAAAACCCTTGCATGGAAAAAAGGATGCCCCCGCCAATACTGAATATGACCGAGATATAGGAGACCGCATTGGCGCTTAACCTCAGACGGAGCGCCACCCAGGTAACCGGTATGGACAGGGGACGCAGCACAAACCTGGTCCATATACCATCCTGCTGCTTCTTTTCAGGCGGAATGGAACTGCTGATTTCTTGTACGGTATAGTGCATGATCGATAACGCTCCTATGGTATCTTGAATAGGGGACACCTCCGTTTTATTATATGATTACCGGTTTGTCAATCACTAGTATGCAGTCTGCAGTCAATTTATACGAATATAAAGATAAGCAGGTGAATTGTATTGAGCGCCGCGATGGGGCTCAATACGGTTACGGATCGGAAGACCGAGGGGATCGTGAAAGGCACTTTTAACCGTAACAGGTCCATGTGTGCCGACGGAGTCATGCAATATTTCTGTAGGGGTTAAGGAACCTACAAAATCAGAAAGGCAGCTTGCCGCTTTTCGGAAACTTGCAGAGGAACTTCGTGAATCAAATAAAAAATCTCTTCTACCGCTGTCAAACCGCGCCTAGGTCGTAAACTGCTGGCTCGATTCCCGCACAATCAGCTCCGTGTCAAGAACTATGTTGTGGAGCGGCGCCTCCCCGTTCGTCACCCGTTCTATCAAAAGCTCGCAGGCGGAAAAGCCAAGCTGGAACTCAGGCTGGCTTATGGTGGTGATCGTCGGGCTGCTCATAAAAGAAATATCCACATTATCAAAGCCAATGACGGCAACATCCTTGGGCACCTTCAGCCCGTAACGGGCGCAGACCTTGATCACGGCAGCGGCCAGAATGTCGGAGGCGCAAAAAAAAGCATCCGGCCGCTTCCCGGTGTTAAAAATGTTCGTCAGCGCCGAAACCGCGAGATTGTAACTGATTTCAGGAAGCTGTATGACGAGGGTCGGGTCCATGGGCAGGCCGGACTTTTCCATAGACTCGCGGTAGCCCTGAAGCCGCTCTCGTGCGTACTTGTAACGGATAGGCCCGTTGACAAAGCCGATATTTCGCCTGCCCAGAGAAATCAGGTACTCCATCGCTGATCTGGTGGCCATACTATCATCAATAGAAACGTATGGGATGTCAAAGGCGCGGTCAAATTCACAACATTGAACGAGGGGTATTGTTTTTGCGATGCGCTGGAGCTGGGCAGGCGGCACATGATTGGCCGTTACCAGCCCCGCCGCACGAACCTTTTGCAACAGGAGGATGAAGTTGTCGATAGTGCTGTCGTTGATGTGCTCCTCGTTCACGAGCAACTGCCAGCCCCTTTGCGTGGCAGCGGACTTTGCCCCGCTCATAATTTTTGCGTAAAAAGGATTGCCAAAGGAAGGAATATTAAAAACCAGAAGTCCGCCCCGCTGGTTTTCCTTTATACGGAACAAACCGTCATCTATTCCAAGGGCCGCAAGGGCCTTCACGACCTTGTCTTTCGTATCCTCCGCCACTTTGGCCCGCCCCGTAAAAATCCGGCTTATCGTCGCCACGGAAAGCCCCGAGATTTGAGCAATCTGCTTATAATGTACCCTGTTTTTTTGCACATCTGTTGTAGTTTGCATGACTCACCTTAGTACACTATACACCATCCCAAAACAGTTATCAAGTGGTTTCTGTAATTTTCTATATATTTTCATGAAAATTACAGAAAACTTTTGATAAATAAGGAAATCAGTAGCGTATCCCAAAAATATTTCAAAATTTTTGCATTTTTTGTTTGACACGTGAAAAAATCACCGTGTATAATTATTTGAAATTAGATGAAAATTTCATATAAATTAGTGAAAATTTCATAAATAAGTATGAGGAGGTATACGTGAAAGTTGCCTATATGACAAACGCATGGGGCGCGGTCATGGCGCACTGTGCGGCGGCGAACAACGTGAACGGCGCGTGTTATGTCTCGACCGGTGCGGATGATGCGGCCATAGCCGGAATCGCTGAGGCAGGCTATGAACAAATCGAGATTTTCGACGGCAATCTTCTGGCCTACGAAGGGAGGGAACCGGACTTCAAGAAACTCCTGGACAACAACAAGGTGCAGCTTCTGGCCGTCTACAGCGCGGGGAATTTTATCTACGACGAAATTCTCGGGGAGGAACTGTACCGCATCAAAAAAGCCGCTGCTTTCGCGAAAAAGTTTGGAGCGAGTCAGCTTGCCCTGGGCGGTGGCGCCACACGCTACGACGGCATAAAAGAGCAGGATTACCAGAAACTTGCTGCGGCCCTGGACAGGGTGTACGACATCGCGGGTGAACTCGGCATGACGGCGAGTTTCCACCCGCACATGGGATCCCTTGTCCAGTCCCCCGAACAGCTCGACAAGGTGATGCCCCGCACGCGCATCAACCTCTGCCCGGACACGGGCCACGTTGCGCTGGGTGGCGGCGACCCTGCGGTTATCGTCAAGAAGTACGCGGAGCGGATATCCTACATCCATCTGAAAGATGTGACAAAGACGGGGATGTTTTGTCCGCTGGGTGAGGGAACACTGGATTTCGAGGCTATCATCGCGCCGCTCAAAGGGCGAGATGTCCGCTACGCGATTGAGTGCGACGGCTGGACAGGGGACCCGGCGGCCGGGGCGAAGATCACCGCCTCGTACCTCAGGTCGAAGCTGGGATTTTGAAATCGGCGTGCACTGTTCACGCAAAAAATTTTTTAAGGAGTAGGATATGGAAAAGGGACAGAAAAGGATTTTGTTGGCGGCGGTTTTGGTGCTCTCTGCGGCAGTGGTTGTGTTTGCAGGCGGTAAATCGGACACGGCGGCGAGTAGTGGCAGTAAGGCTATCACCCAGATTAAGCTGCCTTCCGGCGCCGTGATGAGCACGGGGCCCCATGGTGAAGTGGCCACTTCAGCGGCGGACATCGCTCTGACGGATGCTGAGATTGACAAAATCAGGGCGGGCAAGTACAAAGTCGCGATTTGTTTCCATTATAATGGCGACGATTGGTCGGCGGCTCAGGAAAAGGGTCTCCGCGATACCTTCGGCAGCCTTGGCATCACGGTGTTGGCCGTGACTTCGGCGAATTTTAACGCCGCCCAACAGAAGTCGGACATCGAAAATGTGCTCACCATGAAACCGGACGCCATCGTGTCGATCCCGGTGGATGTTGTGTCAGCAGAATCGGTGTTTAAGGAAGCGGCAGCAAAGGGTGTGAAGCTCGTTTTCATGGATAATTGCCCTGATAACATGACCGCCGGTGTTGATTATACGGCGGTGGTCTCGGCGGACAACTATGGCAACGGCGTCGCGGCGGCGGAAATCATGGGGGAGCAGCTCGGCGGCACGGGTAAGATTGCCATGGTTTACTACGACGCGAATTTCTTTGTTACCAACCAGCGGGACAATGCCTTCCGCAAGACGCTGCAGGACAAGTACCCCGGGATCACGATTGTCGAGGAGTCCGGTTTCGCCGATGTTCAGAAGGGTGAGACCGTGGGCAGCGCCCTGCTTACGAAGTACAACGACCTCAACGGCATCTACGCCACCTGGGACATTCCGGCTGAAGGGGTCGTTTCCGCGATACGGGCGGCCGGTCGTAACGACGTGATTGTAACGACCATCGACCTTGGCAACAACGTGGCCCGTCTGCTCGCGGAGGATGGCATCGTGAAGGGGCTTGGCGCACAACGTCCTTATGATCAGGGGGTCGCCGAAGCCCTGCTCGTGGGGTATGCCCTGCTCGGAAAGAAGGCGCCGGGCTACGTGGCCCTCCCGCCCCTTAAGGTAACCCACGAAAATGTGTTGAATGCCTACCAGGAAATCTACCACACCGAAGCGCCCGCCGACATCCAGCGAGCGTACAAGAAGTAAGGGGGAAATATGAAAACATTGCATGTTGGACTTATTGGCGCAGGTTTCATGGCAAAGGCGCACTCCCTGGCCTACGACGGGATGCCCATGTGCTTTTGGCCGGCGCCCGCCATGCCCCACAAAAAGGTGATTGCCGATCTCTCCCAGGAGCGGGCGGACACGGCGGCAATGCAGTTCCGTTTTGACAAGGGGACGGCCAACTGGCAGGACATCATCAGAGATCCGGAAATTGACATTGTTGACATCTGTACGCCCAACGATGCCCACGCGGAAATTGCCATCGCGGCGGCCGAGGCCGGCAAGCACATCATCTGCGAAAAGCCGATTTCAAGGACCCTCAATGAGGCAAAGAAGATGTACGAGGCGGTAAAAAAAGCGGGGGTCGTGAATATGCTCTGCTTCAATTACCGGATGACCCCGGCAGTACAGCTCGCCAAAAAGTACCTAGCCGAAGGTTCCATCGGTGACATTCTCGATTTCCGTGGCACCTACCTCCAGGACTGGTCGGCTGACCCCGCCTCGCCGCTTTCATGGCGTTTTCAGAAAGCGATATGCGGCTCCGGCGCTTTTGGCGATATTGCAACGCATGTCGTCGATATGCTTCGGTTCCTTTTAGGTGATTTTGCGGAAATCAACGCCCGCATGGCGACCTACATCAAGGAGCGCCCCGTACAATCAGGAAGCATTGACAAACTCGGCACGGTAAAGGGCGGCGACGGTCCCAGGGGAAAGGTGGAGGTTGACGACCAGTGTTGCCTCTGCGTAAAGACGGCCTCCGGCGCTTTCGGCACCATCGAAGCCACGCGCAACGCCTGGGGCCGGAATAACTACATCACCTTTGAAATTCACGGAACCCAAGGCTCACTCTACTTCAATTACGAGCGGCGCGATGAGCTGCAGGTCTGTTTCGCCAGTGACCCCGGGGACAGGCGTGGCTTCCGAACCGTGTACACAGGCCCGGCCCATCCCTACGGCGAGGCGCTCTGGCCCATACCGGCGCTCGGAATCGGTTATACCGAGACGAAAATCGTGGAACTCCACAAATTTTTCGACGCGGTGGTTAACAAAAAACCGGTGTCCCCTGACTTCGAGGACGGTTATAACATCGAACTCATCGGCGAGGCAGCCTTCAAGTCCGCCGAGTCCGGAAGATGGGAGAAAGTCGGAACAATAGGGTAAATAAACCACGGACTTCACTGGCAACATGGACTGTTTAGTCGATAGTTTCTTTTTGTCCGTGAGGTCTGTGGTTAATTATTAAGGAAGAACGATGGGTGACTATGTGCTACAGATGACCGGCATCTCCAAGTCTTTCTATGGCGTGAAGGTATTGGATAATGTTGATTTTATGCTGGAAAGGGGTCATGTTCACGCGATGGTGGGTGGAAATGGCGCGGGGAAATCCACGTTGATGAAGATTCTCACCGGTGTTTACACAAAAGACGCGGGGGAGATGCTCATCGACGGCAAGCGCGAGGCGTTTGGCAGCTATTCCGGCGCGAATAGGGCCGGTGTGCGGATGATTTTTCAGGAGTTGAGCGTCGTGCCGAGCCTTACGGTGACGGAAAACATTTATCTTAACCATGAAATAAAAAAAGGCTTTTTCAACGATGACACATGTATGAAACAAAACGCCGAAAAGCTGCTGTCCCGCCTCGGGATTGATGTTTCGGTGGACTCAAAAGTAGCGGACCTGAGCGTGGGTTTCTGTCAACTCATTGAAATTGCAAAGGCTCTTTCAGAAAAGGTGAAAATTTTAGTGATGGATGAACCGACGGCCTCGCTTTCTGATGGTGAGGTGAAGCGGCTCTTTGAAATCGTCAAGACCTTGAAAGGCGAAGGGGTGTCCATCGTTTATATTTCGCACCGCATGAACGAAATACTGGCGATAGCGGACGAGGTGAGTGTTTTGCGGGATGGAAAGCATGTGGTTACCGAAAAATCCGCGAAACTTACCATTCCGGCGATGGTAAATTACATGTTGGGCGATGTTGCGCGTCATTCCTTTGAATATCACACGAAAAACCCCCTTCCTAACGCCCAGACCTTGATTGACATTCAAAACCTCTCGGTCGATAACCTGGTCAACGATGTATCCTTCAGCGTTCAGCAAGGGGAGATTGTGGGGCTTGCCGGTTTGATGGGATCGGGCCGGACGGAAATTGTGGAAGCCCTTTTTGGGATGCGGAACATTCAGAAGGGCGTGGTAAAAATGATGGGCCAGGATGTGATCATCAAAAAACCAGGGGATGCCATCAGTGCCGGTATTGCGCTGGTACCTGAAGACCGTCGTCGTGAGGGGCTGGTGCTTTCACACACGGTGAAAGATAACGTGTTGCTTGCGCTATTCAAAAAGGTGATGCATGGGCCATTTATTGATGACCATAAAATAAACAGCATTGTAAGGGACAGCATTGTCAAGTTAAACGTGAAAACAAAGAGCGCTGATGTTACGATAAATACGTTGTCAGGGGGCAATCAACAGAAGATTGTAATCGCCAAGTGGTTGAAAAACAATCCCAAGTTACTTTTGCTGGATGAGCCGACCGCCGGTATAGACATCGGGGCGAAGGGCGAGATTATCAGCATCATTGACGAGTACGCGGCGGAGGGAAATGGCGTCATTGTCGTGTCGTCGGAAATTTCGGAACTCGTTGCGATGTGCGATAAAATCATCGTGCTGGTCGATGGGAAAAAACAGGGAGAACTTTCGAGGAGCGGGAACATAAACGAGGAGGTCATACAAAATGCAATTCAAGGTTAGTTCCATAAAACAAATTGATTGGAGCAGATATATCGTTTATATCGCCTTTGTGCTGATGTTCATCATCCTTTCGTTCTGGCTTGGTGATCGGGGCTTTTTGTCGCTGAACAATATCCTCAACATCACCCGGCAAACGGCGATGATAACGATAATGGCCGTGGCGATGACCTTTGTCATCGGCGCCGCGCAAATCGACCTTTCGATAGGTGCTGTTGTGGCCCTGTCATCCCTCGTCTGTGCCCTTGTCCTCCGCCACACCGACAACGTGTTCCTGGCACTGCTCTCGTCCCTCTCGATTGGCACCGGTATCGGTGCCCTCAATGGCTGGCTTGTCACAAAGATCGGCATCCCCGCCTTTTTGACGACCCTCGGCACGATGGGCATAGTCCGGGGTATTGGGATGTGGATCACCAACATGGCGGCCATCCCGATTTTCAACAAAGCCTTTAACTTTGTATTCGGCGTCGGAAACATAGGCGGTTTTTTCCCAGTGCTGCTCATCTGGACTATCGTTTTTGTCGTGGCGGGGGCGCTGCTGCTCAACAAAACGCCTTTTGGCAAAAAAACGCTGGCCACCGGCGGCAACGAAACAGCGGCGCGGTTTACCGGCATAAATACGGCGCAGATCAAGATACTGGCCTTTATGATGAGCGGCGCTTTTGCCGCTTTCGCAGGGATTTTATACGCGGGGCGGATGCAGGCAGGACGCTACACCTTCGGCGAGGGCGATGAAATGTCAACGATAGCGGCCGTCATCTTAGGTGGCACGAGCATGGCCGGGGGCACCGGCTTCGTGATCGGCACGCTGGTAGGATCGCTCCTCATGGGCATGATAAACAACGGCCTCATTCTGGGCGGCCTCAACGTGAGCCAGCAGACGATAGTGCGCGGGGTGGTGATAATTTTGGCGGTGGCACTGTCTAATATTACGCGGAAAAAATCAAATTAAACAAAAACAACCACGGATAACACGGACAAATACTCTACGGTCTGTGGGTGTCCGTGGTTAAATTCCGAACTGAAGTTTAATCGAAGGGGGATATGTATGGTAAAGACACAGGTGGGCATTGTCGGCGTTGGTGGGATGGCCGGATATCATTACAAGGGCTTTACCCAGGCCGGCGCACAGGTTGTGGCACTCGCCGACATGGCAAAGGAGCGGGCGGCGGCTTTCGCTGAGCCTCGGGGTATAGGTAAAATCTACGGTACCCTCGCGGAGATGCTCTCAGGCGAGCAAGAGCTTGAGGCGGTGTCAATCGTTACACCGAACAAGTTTCACAAACCCTTGGCGATTGAGGCGCTGAATGCCGGTAAGCATGTTTTCTGTGAGAAGCCTCCCGCCCTGAACGCTGCAGAGATGCGTGAAATGCTCGCGGTGGCGAAAAAGTCAGGAAAGACCCTGATGTTCAACTTTAACAATCGCGCCCGTCCCGAATCCTGTGCGATGATGGCTCACATCAAGGCAGGCCGCGTGGGGCGCATCAACAGCGCTCAAGCCTCGTGGGTACGGCGTGCGGGCATCCCCGGCTTCGGCGGCTGGTTCACCAACAAGGCGCTCTCTGGTGGCGGACCGGTCATCGACCTTCTCCACATGATAGACCTGGCCCTCTACTTCATGGGCTACCCCGAACCGGCCCATCTTCTGGGGGTAACCTTCAATGACTTCATGGGCAAGCAGGCTTTCAAGGGACCCTGGGGCAATCCCGACGTGGCGAGGGGGGTGTGTGATGTGGAGAGTGCCGGTCACGCATTGCTTACCTTCAAGACAGGCCAGTGCCTTTTTATACGCACCTCCTGGGCGGAGATGAACGAGCGGGAGGTGGTGAGCGTTGTTTTCCAGGGCGCCAAAGCAGGCGGCAAGATTGAGCGGCTTTTTGGCCGCGACGGTCTTGACGAGACGGCCATTGACACCTGTGCCCTATACATAGAAGAAAATGGCAATCAGGCCGACGTGCACATCAAGACGGAGTTCGATGAGACTATGGGCCGGGTGAGCGCGGCGGCAAACTTCATTGGCGTCATCATGGGCAAGGTTGAGCCGCTCAATACGCCGGAACAGGCGCTCATTTTGATGCAGGTGATCGACGCTCTTTATAAGTCGGCGGCGACAGGCGGCCCGGTGGATTTTGGAGGAGAAAAATGAGCAGACTTATTACGCTGGCCTCGGGACAGTTCGGTGATATGCCGCTGGAGGAACTGGCGGCCCTTGTTTCAAAGTTAGGCTACGACGGCCTCGAACTCGCAACCCACGCCCATTTTGACGTGCAAAAGGC
Source organism: Treponema sp. (assembly GCA_031290455.1). Classification (GTDB taxonomy): domain Bacteria; phylum Spirochaetota; class Spirochaetia; order Treponematales; family Breznakiellaceae; genus JAITNP01. The sequence goes on from JAITNP010000076.1 coordinate 14,919, forward strand.
GCTGCACGACGACTCGTACATCCCGTTTGTCAAGGATGTGTTAAAAAAATACCACTTACAATGCACGGCCATCAGCGCACACCTGACAGGGCAGTGTGTCGGTGACACCTGGGATGAGCGCCTCGATAACTTTGCCCCGAAGGCCCTCGCCGGTAAGCCCCGGGAAATCCGTGAGTGGGCTATCCAGGAAATGAAGGACACGGCCCGGGCCGCGAAAAAATTTGGCCTCACGGTGGTGAATGGCTTTACCGGCTCGCCAATCTGGGCACGCTGGTATTCCTACCCGCAAACCTCTGAAAAAATGATAGACAGCGGCTTTGACTGCATCTACGAACGCTGGTCGCCGATTTTCGATGTTTTTGATGAGTGCGGCGTCCGTTTCGCCCTTGAAGTTCACCCCAGCGAAATCGCCTTTGATTACTACACCACAGAGCGTCTCTTCCACCGTTTCAAAAACAGATCCACCCTCGGCCTCAACTTCGACCCAAGCCACCTTTTATGGCAGGGCGTCCATGAGGTGGTCTTTGCCCGCGACTTTGCCCCCAAAATTTACCACGTCCACCTGAAGGATGTGAAAATGTTCACCAACGACAAGGCTGGCATCCTCGGATCATTCCTACCCTTCGGTGACACACGACGTAAATGGAACTTTGTATCGCTGGGCCACGGCGACGTTGACTTTGACGGCATCATTCGCGAGCTAAACGCCGCGAATTATGATGGCCCCCTCTCAATAGAATGGGAAGATTCCGGTATGGACCGGGTTGCAGGCGCAAAAGAAAGCCTCGAATACGCACGGCGCATAAACTTCCCCGCGTCACAGGCGGCCTTCGACCGTGCCTTGCACGGGTAGGGTAGCATCCCAGGGCATCATCGCTACCAGTACCCGAGATTAGCATTGCTGGAGTACCGGTTGACAGGTAAAGCCCTGGTTTTTTATGATTACCCATGACCGTTATCCATGTCCTTGAACCATTTGCGACCGGTGTAACCACTGCGGTGATAAGTATAACACAACAATTGGCCGAAATGAAACACCTGGTGATTCATGGGTCCCGGACCGGGGTAGATGCCAAAGAAAACATACGGAAAAAATTCCCCTTCGGCGTGGGCTTCATTGAATGGCGGTATGTGGGCCGCGAAATCAGCCTCCTTGGGGATATCCGTGCCTTGGGGGAGCTTTTGAAGCAATTAAAACCCTATAGTAATTCCCAGACCGTCATACACCTGCACTCATCCAAGGCAGGGTTTCTGGGACGGCTCGCATGCAGGCTGCTCAACATCCGGGCGGTCCTCTATACTCCCCATTGCGCGTCCTTTATCCGTACTGATATAGGTCCCCTCAAAAGAAAAATCTTCCGGCTGTTGGAACGGATTGGCGGGTGGCTTGGGGGAACCGTGGTGGGATGCGGCAAATCCGAAGCCGATATGTACAGTCAATTGGGGAAGCCCGCCCTGTGGGTGTCCAACGGGGTTACCATCACTGCCGCGGTAAAAGATAGGGATCCCCACATAATCAGTTTTACCGGCCTTGCCGGCGTTCAAAAAAATCCGGCGCTTTTTAACAGGATTGCCGCTCAATTTCACGATGCGGATGTTCCTTTTTACTGGATCGGTGATGGCCCCTTACGGAATGAGCTTAACCCACGAAACATACAGGTAACCGGCTGGGTTACTAAGGACCAGGTTGACGCCTACTTATACAAAACCTTGATTTATCTTTCCACCGCATCCTGGGAGGGGCTTCCCTTTGGCGTATTGGAAGCGATGAACGGGTCCTGCGCCCTCTTGGTGAGCAATGTCCCGGGAAACCGGGACTTGGTTATCCCCGGGGAGAACGGCTATGTATTTAATGATGAGCAGGAGGCCGCCGCATTGCTTCGCCAGATGCTGGCAGACCGGTCCAAAACCCACGACATGGGCATGAAAAGCAGGGACCTGGTGAAATCTTGGTATTCAGTCGAAAAAATGGGCGAAGGATATAGAAAAATATATACCGATTTGGTATCCTAGGACGATCATGAAGAAGAACCTATTATTATGCACATAACGGATATACTGTATACTTTAGTTATCTGGCCCATACGGGCTATCATAGAATTCATATTTGTTCTGCTTAATAGAACCTTTTATGACGCGGGACTTGCCATCATCTTTCTGAGTGTGATGGTCAATACCTTTTTGCTGCCTATTTACACGGTTGCCGATAGGTGGCAGCAGGAAGAACGCCGCTTACAACAGCGGATGAAACAGAAACTGGCGGATATCCGGGCGGTTTTCAAGGGTGATGAGCGGCAGATGATCATCAACACCTATTACCGCCAAATGGGGTATGCGCCGCTATCCGCCTTAAAATCAAGTATCGGATTGCTGCTGCAAATTCCCTTTTTTCTAGCGGCCTATCAGTTGTTATCCCATACCCCAAGCCTCATCGGAGAATCCTTCGGGGTATTGCGGAATCTCGGTGAAAGCGACGGGCTGCTGCATCTCGGAACCGTTACGGTCAATGTCATGCCCATTATCATGACCGCGGTGAATATCACCTCGGCCTTGGTATATACCAAGGGGCTTGGCACCCGGGACAAGATACAGCTTTTCGGTATGGCCCTGTTGTTTCTGGTGCTGTTATACCATTCCCCCTCAGGGCTGGTACTGTACTGGACCTGCAATAATATTTTTTCTCTGGGGAAAAACATAGCTTCGGTACACCTCAAACACCCCGCCCGGGCGCTCCAAATCGTAACCTCCGCGTTTGCCCTGGTCCTGATAATCGGCGCCCTTTCCGGCCAATTTGATATTGATCGGTACACCTACTTGTTCGCCGGCGCCGGCATGGTGTTGCTCCTTGGGCCCTTTGGGTGGAAGGCCCTGGTCCACCTGGGGAATACCCGGCCCCTGCCCGCACAGGATCGGGTTGTATTGTACTTTTCCTCTTGTGCGCTCCTTGGTATCATCCTCGGCCTCCTCATTCCCGCCCAGGTTGTTGCGGCCTCAGTATCAGACTTCGCGATGCCGGGGCAGTTTATGGTGTGGACCTTTATCCAGAGCATTGCCTTCACCCTCTTGCTCCCCTTACTGATATGGTCTTTTGCCGGCAGCGCCGTGAAGAACATCCTTGCGGTAGGCGCCGCGATACTCACCCTCTTGGCCCTTATCGGTTTCTTTGCCCTGAGCGCCTCCTATGGTCTTATGACGAACAGCTTCAAAATTGAGGATACCCAGTTAATCGTTACGGCCTTTCCCTTATGGGTCAACATAGCGGCGATCATTCCGGCGATTATCCTTCCCGGTCTGTTTGTTTTTTTCAGGAAACCGCAGATCCTTGCTTCGATATATAATGCAACTGCGGTGGCAGTACTCATATTGGCGGTTATCAACATGCGAACCATTGGTATCGAAGCGCGGGAACTCGCGAAACTGCGGGATGCTCGTACTGCCCCGGCAATACCAAAAGCCGTCTTTCCCTTCACCACCACCGGAACCAATACGTTTATCATGTTTCTTGATAGGGCCTTGGGCATAGCCATGGATACCACCCTGGAACAGATGCCTGGACTGGCAGAACAACTAGACGGCTTTACCTGGTATCCGAACACCCTGTCTTTCGGACGGACCACGGTTACCGGGCTTCCTGCCATGATGGGGGGCTACGATTATACTCCCCTCAACATTGACGCCCGGGAACAGGAACTATTGAAGGATAAGGTGAACGAAGCAATTACCCTGCTGCCGAAAATTTTCGGGGAAGCGGGCTATCGGGTTTCCATTACCGATCCGTCCATGACCAACTTACAACTGGTGCCGGATATTTCAGTCTATAAAAATATAAAAAATGTTACCGCTCAAAATCTGGACGGGCGATTCAACAACCGGTTCATGGAAGAATTCCCCCATGCGGCGGAACGGCTGATAGACAGCTTTGATTTTGATATTCTCTTCCGCTATGGGCTGTTCAGGATTGCTCTGCCCGCGCTCCGGTACGGCATCCATTACAAGGGAATATGGTGGCGGGATGGGGCTTCCAATGCGTATGGCCGGGGATTAACCGAATATGCAACCCTCTATTACCTCTCGGATTTCTGTACTGTTGATGCGGGCGCCAGTACCCTGAATATCTTCATGAACGAAACACCCCACGAGCCGGGGGCCTATACCGCGGAACTCCGTCCCATACCAGGTCTTATTCATTACAGCGAACAGGAAATCGAGACCTTCGGTTCTGAAGATAATACCGCGTATATGTATACGTTTATGGCTGCCATGAAAGCGGTGGGACGCTGGCTTGATGCGTTAAAAACGATGGGGGTATACGACAACACGCGGATCATCATCGTCTCGGATCATGGGGATGGATTTGATAAGACCGATAATACCCGCGTTGAGGTTTCCGGTATTGAGGCGCATAATCCCCTCTTGCTGGTAAAACAACCAGATGCCCGGGGACCTTTAACCATATCTGATGCGTTTATGACCAACGCGGATGTACCCACGCTGGTAACGGCAGAAATGGACAACCCGGTTAATCCCTATTTGGGAACACCGATAGGATCCGCAGCAAAGGATGGACCCCTAACCGTGGTGGATGAGGTATCCTTTCAGCCCCGGCGGCATGGTCCTTATCGGTATAATCTGACCGAAACCCGAAAGCTGGTGGGCAGGGACATATTCAAGGCAGCTTCCTGGGACCCATGGCAGGAGGTGACGAAGTGACGAAAATCATCTACGGTCTATTTTTCAGCGTGTTTTTCGTAACTCCCCTCTGGGCCTACATCGATCCTGGTACGGGGAGCATGCTCTTTTCTTTTTTAACGGGTATCGCGGTTACGGTCTTTTTCTTTGTAAAAAATGTCATCCTCAAGATGAAGAGCGGTTCGTTATTTGCAACAAAACACCGGGGGAAGACCGTTGTACCCCAGGGGCAATCCCTGGTTATCTATTCTGAAGGCAAACAGTATTGGAATGTGTTTAAGCCGGTACTTGAAGAGCTGGCGAAGCGCGGTATCCTCTGCATGTACTATACCAGCGGTGAGGATGATCCGGGGCTGGCCTTCACTGCGCCGGAGTCGTTAATACAGAAATCCTTTATCGGAAAAGGAAACGTCGCGTACCGGGCGCTCAATTTTCTTGAAGCTGATATCTGTCTGATGACGACTCCCGGTCTTGATGTGTTTCAGCTCAAACGTTCCCCCGGGGTGAAGCACTACGCCCACATCCTCCATACGGTAACCGATGCGACAACCTATAGGCTGTTTGGTCTTGATTATTATGATTCAGTGTTATTGACCGGGGAGTATCAAAAACAGGATATACGAAAACTGGAAGAAAAACGAGGCACTAAAAAGAAAGCATTATTTGTGGTGGGATGTACCTATTTAGATGTGATCGCGGAAAAAAAACAAAGGCTGCCACCAAGTGCCATACAAAGCAGCGCAAAAACCGTGCTGGTTGCCCCTTCCTGGGGTGAAAACGGCATTCTCAAACGCTACGGGATGCGTCTTCTGGAGCCCCTTGCCCGGTCAAGCTTCCATGTTATCCTTCGGCCCCATCCGCAAAGTATGCTGGGAGAACGGGATACCGTAGAAAAATTGCAGAAAACTCTGGGGGCATACCCCAATGTGGAATGGAACTTTGACGCGGAAAATCTGGCAGCCCTTGCCCGGGCAGATGTTCTTATTTCGGATTTTTCAGGGGTTATTTTTGACTACGCTTTTCTTTTTAATCGTCCGGTGTTGTATCCCCGTTTTGAATTTGACCTGCGGCCCTACGACGCGGCAGATATCGAAACAGAAGCCTGGGTATTCAGGGCAATCCGGGAAATCGGCATCCCCATTGATGAAACCCGGTTTGCAGACATTGCAGCGGTTCTTGATAGGGCAATCAGCGGGGCCATAAAAAACGATACCATATCAAAACTAAAGGCAGAAGCCTATATGTATGCGGGGGAAGCGGGGAAACGAGTCGTCGATGTTTTAGGTGAACTCCGATATCTCAGTGCATATCGGGGCTTGAGTACAGATATTCGGTAACGGATACATTGTTTCATTGGATTGTACCACGCAAAATAACCGCGTTACTATGAGCGGCATACCTTCATAATAAAATTTATATTAAGGAATGGTCAAGAAATTTTATGATTTTTTTCATCATATATTTTACAAATAAGATTCCGCGTATAAGGTGTGATTGAGAAAATCTTTTAACCGGGGCGTGGCGGGGGCATCGAACAAGTTTTGGGGCGGCCCCTTTTCGGCGACCACACCGCCGTCAATAAATAACACTTCTGTGGCGATTTTCCGGGC
>JAITNP010000120.1 GCA_031290455.1 Treponema sp.
TTGAGAGATTTCTTATATTTACATGGATCGGAGGTCATAAATATGTTAGTAACTGAATGGAATTTGGATACCGCCCTTAAAGTGAGCAAGGCGGAAGGTATTGCGGAAGGCGAGGCGAAAGGTATAGTGAAAGGCGTTGATCAAGTCTTGGAGCTTATCAGACAAGGCATTACCAGTGAAGCAGAAATCAGGAGACATTTGGATTCAAGTAACCAAACTGAAAGTACTGGTGGTGAAGAAGGTTATGCCCAACAAGGCGGCGGCCACGCTTAATCGCGCCGCTATTCGCACGTTCAGAGCCAGTCCCGATGATTTCATCAAGACCATCACTTTTGACAATGGCAAGGAGTTTTCAGGCCACAAGGCGCTGACGCAGTCGCTTGAGTGCGACATTTATTTCGCTCACCCCCTATCACTCGTGGGAGCGGGGATTGAACGAACACCCCAATGGGCTCATCAGGCAATATCTGCGTAAAAAGATGTCTTTTGAGGGACTCACGCAACGACAACTTGACAAAATCGTTATGAAAATCAATAATCGTCCGCGCAAGGTTTTAGGTTATCGGACGCTTAACGAGGTCTTGGCCGAATGTAAATTCGCATTTCAGATTTGAACTGACGGCTCATAGCACTATCACCAAGCAATACTATGGACCGGGGGTTCTCGAACCACATCCGCTCTCCACCCACGTTTTCCGGCTGACCGCGCTTTCAGCATGGCCGATAAGCCCTTCCGCCCTCGCGATACGTTCTGCTGCACTGAGGGCCGCGTCCCAGCCTTGGCCGGAAGCACAGCGCAGGGTGGTAACGGTTTTGAGGAAATGGCGTACCGAAAGTCCTCCGGTAAAACGGGCGCCTGCAGCGGTGGGGAGCGTATGGTTGATGCCGGCGGCATAATCCCCCAGGACTTCTGCGGCCCTGCTTCCGATAAACAGGGAGCCGTAGTTTCTCAGCAGAGGAATCCAGCTATCCGCATCCGTCACCTGGAGTTCCAGGTGTTCCGGCGCTATGGTATGGGCGATACGGAGGGCATCTTCCCGGGAATCATAGATGATGATAAGCCCCCCGGCATCCAGTGAAGCTTTGGCGGTAGCGGCGGTTGGCAGGGATGCAAGCCGCTTTTCCAGGGCCGCGGCAATACAATCCGCTAGTTCCCGATTTGGGACCAGCGCTCTGGCCCGGGCGTCGATGTCGTGCTCGGCCTGGGCAAGCATATCGGCGGCGGCAATGTCCGCCGGATCAATGGCCATACTACCGGTTTTGGAAGGATCGGCAGTGCTACCGGATCCGTCGGCGATGATGAGCACATCCGTGGGGCCGGCGACAAAATCAATCCCCACTGCACCGAAAAGGAGCCGTTTCGCTGTGGCCACGTACTTGTTCCCCGGCCCAACGATAACATCGACCCGAGGGATGGTTTCAGTGCCTAGGGCCAGGGCCGCTATGGCCTGGGCGCCACCCAAGGCAAAAACCCGCTTTGCCCCGGCAAGGTACGCGGCGGCCATGATACCGGGATCAGGCAGCCCATCTTCCCCGGGGGGAGACGCCACGAAAACCTCGTCTACCCCGGCAGTAACCCCTGGGATAACCCCCATGAGTACCGATGAAATGAGGGGAGCGCGCCCTCCAGGCACATAAACCGCGGCCCGTTGAACCGGGAGTACCCGTTGACCGGTGATAAGTCCCGGGGCCAACTCGGTCTCAAAATTGACGAACTGGGATTTCTGCAGCGCTGAAAATCGCCTGATATGATCCGCCGCCAATTCCAGCGCAACGGCCAGTTCTGGTTCGGTATCTCTGAGATTGTGCCACGCGGCTTGCACCGTATCCTGAGGAACTTCAAAAACGTCAGGGGAACTTTTGTCAAACCGGGTGGCAAACCACCGGACCGCCTCATCCCCTTCATTGCGTACTGCGGCAATCACCTGCATCACTACAGTGGACACCCCATCATCCTGCTGCTGGACCGAAAGGTCTTTCCAGTAGTGGTCAAATTCTGCACTCTGTATGATTTTCATAAGATTCCTTGAGCGTTTTGTGGTGCGGGCTTCATGATTATTTCCCGACACTGTTCCTGAAATACATCCATTTCCGCATCAGTACCCATGCTGACCCGGAGGTAATCACCTATACGGGGCTTGTCGAAATGCCGTACCAGGATACCCCGGTCCCGGAGAGCGGAAAAAAAGGTGGCCCCGGTTTTTTCGGGGGAACGGATAAAGACAAAATTCGCCGATGAGGGAATTACCTCAATGCCCATGGCAATGAGGGCGGCAGCAACCCGTTCCCGGGTGGCAATCACCCGTTTATTCATCGCCTCGTAATAGGGGCTGTCCAAAATCGCCGCAGTGGCCCCTGCCAAGGCAAGCCGATCCAGGGTATAGGAATTGAAGGAATCCCGTATCCGGCACAGCCCCATGATCAGCTCCTCGTTCCCCATGGCAAAGCCCACCCGCAGCCCCGCGAGGGATGCAGACTTTGAGAGGGTGTGGATCACCAGGAGGTTGGGATGATCCGGTATGTGGGACACCACTGATTCCACCCCAGGGATGGTGGCAAAGTCAATATAGGCCTCATCCACTATCACCACCCGGTTATTATCATCTTCCTGGAATTGTACAAGAGAAAGTATATCCTCTCTGGAGAGGGCCTGTCCGGTAGGGGCGTTGGGATTAGCGATGACCACCCCTCCTGAGGGTATCTTATAGGCTTCACCATTGATAGCAAAGTCTTCGGTGAGTGGGATGGTACGGTAGGGGACACTCCATAAATCAGCATATACCGGATAAAAACTGTAGGTAATATCGGGAAACAGGATGGGACAGGCGTCATAGCGGGAACGTCCACTGGTTTCCAAGACCGTGGTGTCAGCCTTATCGGTGACCGGCATGAACAACGAGGCAAAGGCACAGGCCAGCACCTCGTCGGAGCCATTTCCCGCAAATACCTGTTCCGGTTTGATCCCGTATTTGTCGGCTATTGCCTGGCGCAGTTCCGTACAGGCTGGGTCAGGATACAGCCGAAGGCTGTCTGTCGCAGCCTGGTGAATCGCCTCAATCACTAGGGGGGATGGGGGATAGGGGTTCTCGTTGGTATTGAGTTTGATGAACTTCCTCTGCTGGGGTTGCTCCCCCGGAACATAAGGGGATAGCCCTCTTGTCCGGCGATTCCAGTATATACTCACCGCTTGTGCCGCCTATCCAATTCATCCAGGACCTCCTCGACCCGTACCCCCGCTCTGGTGATGAGGGCGGTGGTAAAATAGAGCAGGTCCGCCGCTTCCCAGACGATTTCATCATGGGTCTTAGCAGTACAGACCTCCTCTGCCTCCTCCAGCACCTTTTCCCTGACCAGCTCATCGTCCAGGGTAGCGGTGTATGAGCCGGGAGTGGGATTACGAAACCGTTCGGCAATGATGGACTGGAGGTATTCCCAGGTATAACGCCGCTCCGTGGAGAAACAGGTGTAGGCCCCGGTATGGCAGACCGGACCCGCCGGTTCCACCACCGCGAGGATGGCGTCCCGGTCGCAGTCGGCCCGGAGGCGGTGAAGTTTTAGGGTGTTTCCCGAGGTCTCCCCTTTCATCCAGAGTGTATTCCGGGAACGGCTGTGAAAACAGAGGTTCCCCCGGCGGAAGGTCTCGGCTACCGCTTCCTGGTCCGCAAAGCCCGTCATGAGGACCTGGCCATCCGGGGATTGGGCAATTACCGGAAGGAGTGAGGGGGCGCCTTTGTTCCAGTTAAGGGAGTGGATGAAGGCATTGGCGAGGGGTATCTTGCCGGTATAGAGGGCCATGCCGAGTTGTACGTCGCAGCGAAGGGCGGCAAGGGTCTCGATTTCCGCGAGGGTTGATACCCCTCCGGCAGCGGTGATGGTGCAGGAGACCGCTGCTCGTAGTTTTTTCACCGGTTCTAAATCAATACCGGTCATGGTTCCTTCCCGTTCTACGCAGGTAAAAAGAAACTCCGACACAAAAGGTTCCACCTGTTTGGCGGTTTCGATGAGGGGAAGGCCGGTGGGGGTTTTCCAGCCGTCCACGACGATTTCACCGTTCCGGGCATCTACGGCAACAATGACCCGCTCCCGGCCTATCTTTTGTACGAGGGCTTCAAGAAAACCGGTATTCACCTTGAACGCGCCCCCCGTTATTCCGGCCCCTTTCTTGGCAGGGTCCCGGAAGGACATGGAGCCGACGATGATCTTCTGAGCGCCGAGGCTCACCAGTTCCCGAGCCTGGTCCACGGTTCTAATCCCCCCGCCGACGCGGCAGGCCGCTTTACGGAGGAGGGGCTTAATCATGTCGATATTGGAGCCTTTACCCATGGCCGCATCAAGATCGATGATCGCAACCTCACCATAACGGTCGAATTCCTCTGCCAATTCCAGGGCATTATCCCGCTGTAAAACCAGTTCCGCACCCTGCCTAAGCTGGACCACCTTCCCATCCTGTATATCTATCGAAGCGATTACCATCTGACGCATACTCCTTTTGATTCGACGTATTTTTTGATTTCCGGGATCGTGGTTTTCCCGAAGTGTAACAGAGAGGCGACCAGGGCGGCATCGGCGTTGCCCCACAAATCACCATTGCCCAGAACCGATGACTCAGCAGTTGGCGGAAGCAGCACCTTGGCGATCTGGTCCAAGTTTCCCGCGCCCCCCGAGGCGATCACCGGTACGGGGATTGCTTCCAGGATTGTGCGGGTCAGTGCAAGATCATAACCGGCGCCAGTGCCGTCGGCATCAATCGAATTGAGGAGGATCTCCCCGGCGCCGAGTTCCACCGCCTGTATCGCCCACTGCACCGCGTCTAATCCGGTATCTTTTCTGCCGCCATGGGAAAAGGCGTGCCATACCGGTTTCCCCCCCTCATCACGTCCTACCTGTTTGGCATCAATCGAAAGCACCACGCATTGGCTCCCATAAGCCCCGGCCATTGCGCTCAGGAGGGACGGGTTTTGCAAGGCCGACGTACAGACCGAAACCTTGTCCGCCCCGGCGTTCATGGCTTCCCGCATATCCTTCACCTGCCGGATCCCGCCCCCAACACAGAGGGGAATGAAGACCTCCACCGCTACCTGCCGGACCACCTCCAGCAGGGTGGCTCTGCTCTTGTACGAAGCCCCAATGTCCAGGAAGGTAAGTTCATCCGCCCCTTCGTCATTGTAACGGCGGGCCAGTTCCACCGGATCCCCGGCATCCTGGATACTCTTAAAATTGATCCCCTTCACCACCCGTCCGTCGTCCACGTCCAGGCAGGGGATGATCCGTTTAGCCTGCATGACACCCTCCCGCCCAATTTTTCAGCAGCGCTAAGCCCAAGACCCCGGATTTTTCCGGGTGAAACTGGACCGCCGCGAGACTACCCCGTTCCACTGCAGAACAGTACCGGACATAATACTCCGCCTCGGCAGCCACCACCGCATCATCTTCTGGAGCCGCGTAATATGAATGTATATAGTAGAAAAACGCATGTTCCGGGAGTCCCTGAAAGAGTGTTGAAGCGGGGCCGGCTTCGGTCTGGTTCCACCCGATTTGGGGTACCTTGCGCCCGGGAAAACGCCGTACCGTGCCGGAGATCACCGAAAGCCCCCGTATTGCCGTGTCCTCCCCCGGGGGGGCTTCCTCGGAACTTTCAAACAGGAGCTGGAGGCCGATACAGATACCCAGAAAGGGCTTATCCGCCTGGATCCATTCCCGAAGCGCCTGGTCATAGCCGGATTTTTCCAGAGATGCCATGGCAGTGGCGAAATGCCCGTCCCCAGGAAAGAGGATCTTTTCAAAGGGGCCTGCTCCACTTACCCTCAGCTCATCAGGACCTTTGACAAACCGGGCCGGTATTCCCAGCCGCGCAAGGGCGTTCATCACCGAACCGAGGTTGCCCGCCCCGTAATCCACCACCCCAATCATGCTCGATTCCTGGGTACGTTCATACCAGGACCCCCTTCGTGGAAGGAATCAAGTCCGCGGAACGGAGATCGATTGCCACGGCCTCCCGGAGCGCCCGGGCAGCAGCCTTGAACAGGGCTTCGATCTTATGATGATCGCTTCGGCCCCGGAGCACATCCAGGTGCAGGGTAATACCCGCCCCGGTGGTAAAGCCCTGCCAGAAATCTTCGACCGTATCGGTCTGAAACGTGGCAACCCCATAACCGGCAGCTTGGGTGGGACCTGAAACCAGGGGTATGTTTGAAAGAGACCCCTGGAACACGAGGAAGGGCCTGCCCGAAATGTCCACCACCGCCCGGGCCAGGGTCTCGTCCATGGGAAAGATGCAGCTTCCGGTCCGGCAGATGCCTCGTCTTTCTCCCAGGGCCTGAGCAAAGCATTGGCCCAACACAATGCCGGTATCTTCCATCAGGTGATGCTGATCCACCTCCAAGTCCCCCATTGCCCGGACTTCCAGGTCAAAGCGCCCATGCCAGGCAAAGGTATTGAGCATGTGCCCCATGAAGCCAAGGGGATAATCCAAACGGGCTTCCCCGGTTCCATCCAGCTTCAGGGTAATGTGTACTTCAGTTTCCTTTGTTTTCCTCGTGATTTCAGCACGTCTCCCCATTAAGCCCTCCTCAGTCCTCATGGTACCACTTTCCGCAGATCATATTCCACAATATCCTCGGCACCGAGCTTCTTCAAGCGGGTTATGAGGCCGGAGACTTCCCCCTTCTGCACCGCGATCTTCACCGCATAGCCTTCCTCGCCGTAGAGGGGCGCCACCGTGGGACTTCGCATACTGGGAAGCCCGGCAACCAGTTCGGCAAATCGAGCTTTGGGCACGTTCATTTCGAGCATCACCTTGTCCCGTCCATCCAGGACCGCTTTGAACAGCATGGCCAGTTCCTCGATCCGCCGCCGTTTTTCCAAATTCGCCATCGCTGCCTTGGATGCCACAAAACGGGTGGAAGATTCCAGAATTGTCGCGATGATTCGCAGCCCGTTATCCCGCAGGGTTTGGCCCGAGGCGGTATTGTCGATGATCATATCCGCATCATCCGGCGGAAAGACCTCAGTCGCGCCGTAGGTGCGGAGAATACGGTACCCATAGCCTGATTGCTCAAGCCATGCCTTGGCAAGGCCCACATATTCGGTGGCGACCATGAGCTTCTTCATTTTGAGGAAGGTATCGTCCAGCTCCACCGGAACCGCCGCCACAATGCGAACCCGGTCAAAACCCAGGTCCATGATTTCTTCCACCTCGGCCCCGCTCTCCTGAATCCAGTCTATGCCGGTAAACCCTGCGTCATGGCTCCCCAATTCCAGCAGTTCCCCCACGTGCTGGGGTTTCATAATCTTGGCATCCATCCAATCCGCAGCAATAACCGGCCGATAGGTCCGGTCCGCGAGGCAAAAGGGAAACCCCGCCTCGGTAAACAGCCGGGAAATATTATCAAAAATACGCCCCTTGGGTATTAAGATACGCAACTTATCCATGTACTCACTCCAAAAAAAAACCGTGGACTCTGAGAGTCCACGGCTGTATTACCGCTTCAATACGCCTCTCGGCGCCGGACTCTAATCCTTCCCCGTCGAGTGTCCATGATGGTGATGATGAAACGCTACAGTCCTGTTCATGGGTTTTAATATAATGGGGTGGGGGGAATGTGTCAATAGGGCCTAATCCAGGGACAGGATACACCCAGACTTGCATCACAAACGCTTGTGAAAGGAGCCTGGTGGTGGAGGTACTCTCCCCGTCCAATATAGCAGGTGGATGGTCTTGACGAGATAGGGATAAAATTCGAGAATAAACAATAAGGATAAAACTTATTTATTTGCAGAGGAGCAATATGAGCATTATTGAATATGTAGAAGCCCGTGAGATTCTTGATTCCCGGGGTAATCCTACGATTGAGGTGGATGTGGTCTTGGAGGACGGCACCCGGGGACGGGCGGCGGTTCCTTCCGGCGCGTCTACCGGCGAACATGAGGCGGTGGAACTCCGAGATGGTGATAAGAGCCGGTATTTGGGTAAGGGGGTCCTCAAGGCGGTGGATAATGTGAATAATATCATCGCTCCGGAGATTCAGGGACTGGATGCTCAAGATCAGGTTGATATTGACCGCACCATGATCGAGCTTGACGGGACCGAAAACAAGGGTAAGCTCGGCGCCAATGCCATCCTGGGGGTTTCCATGGCAACTGCCCGGGCCGCAGCGGATTTCCTGGCAGTGCCCCTCTACAAGTACCTGGGAACGTTCCATGCGAATCTCCTCCCGGTACCCATGGCCAATATCGTGAATGGGGGCAAGCACGCGGATAATAAGATCGACTTCCAGGAGTTCATGGTGATGCCCATTGGCGCCGAATCCATCCGAGAAGCGGTCCGGTGGACCGCGGAAATCTTCCATACCCTCAAGAAGCTCCTCAAGGACGCGGGGAAGAATACCGCGGTGGGCGATGAGGGCGGTTTTGCCCCGGATATCGGCAACGAGGAAGCGTTGGAATATATCGTGAAGGCCATCGAAAAGGCTGGGTATAAGCCGGGTGACCAGATCGGTATTGCTCTGGACTGTGCCAGCTCCGAACTCTTTGACGAAGGGGGCAAAAAGGGATACAAGTTCTGGAAATCCAACCCCGATAAGCTTTTCAGTGCCGATGAAATGATAGACATCTACACCACGTGGATCAACAAGTACCCCATCATCTCCATTGAGGACCCCTTGGACCAGAATGACTGGGAGGGCTATGTGAATATGACCAAGGCCCTCGGCTCGAAGATTCAGATCGTGGGGGATGATTTCTTTGTTACGAACACCAAGCGGCTTGAACGGGGGATCAACGAAGGGTCCTGTAACTCCATCCTCATCAAGGTGAACCAGATCGGTACGGTAACCGAGACCTACGAGGCCGTGGAAATGGCCAAACGGGCGGGGTACACTGCGGTTATCTCCCACCGTTCCGGGGAAACCGAGGACAGCTTCATCGCCGACCTGGTGGTAGCCCTGGAAACCGGGCAGATCAAGACCGGTTCCATGAGCCGCACCGACCGGATCTGTAAGTACAACCAGCTTATGCGCATTGAGGACCAGCTTGAAGGGGTGTCCGTGTATGCCGGAAAGAACGCTTTTTACAATCTGAAGAAATAGGATGCTTTCATAGTATATGTCAATGTTTTGACTGATACTGAAACTACGGCTGAGGTGGCCTGCCACCTCAGCCGCCTTTTCCGGCTACCCCAGGACAGGGGGTGGTAAGGCAGTTTTTTCCGATACCCCTTTAATTGTAAAAGATACCCATGCTCCCCATTGCTGGATTTATACGGGTGACTTAACCGCAAGCTGGTTTATCAGGTTCGCCTGATACCCGGCTCCAAAGCCATTGTCGATATTCACCACGGAAATGCCCGGTGCACAGGAGGTGAGCATCCCCAGGAGGGCGGAAAGGCCGCCGAAAGATGCGCCATACCCAACGCTGGTGGGAAGGGCGATTACCGGCACAGAAACCAGACCGGCGATAACCCCGGCCAAAGCCCCTTCCATTCCCGCAACCGCGATGATGACATTCGCCTTCCTGATATCTTCCAGCCGGGCAAACAGCCGGTGTATCCCCGCGATGCCGACATCGTTGATCAGTTGGACCGCACTGCCGAAAAATTCCGCGGATCTAACCGCTTCTTTCGCCACCCGCAGGTCTGATGTACCGGCGGCCACCACCGTGATAAGGCCCTGCCCTGCACCGCACCGGCCCACCGTTAAGGTCCGGGCGACTTCGTCGTACACGGCCTCCGGGAACGGGACCCGGATAAGGTTCGCTAAAACCGGATCCGCTTTGGTGGCGAGCACGGGAATTCCCTGCTCCCGCATACGGATAATGATGGCTTCGGCCTGTTCAATGGTTTTTCCCGCACAGTAAACCACCTCAGGATAGCCGGTACGTTCACTGCGATGACTGTCAATGACCGCGAAATCAAGATTATCGGTCACGATGTATCCCCAAGGTCATTCCGCATGATACTCAATTAGGGTGTGCACCGGGGTATCCCCCAGGACCGCAGCATAGTGCAGGAAGGGCAACCCCACCACGCCGAATATTTCGGGAACCACCGCGCCGCAGGCGGTGATAAGCTCCCGTGCGGCCCTGAGGGTTCCCCCCGTGGCGATAAGATCATCCAGGAGCAGTACTCGTTTGCCCGCTGGAACATCATCGGGATGTATTTCAATCTCCGCTTCGGCATATTCAAGCTGGTACTTTTGGGAAAGGGTTTTCCCCGGAAGTTTACCCTTTTTACGGATTAAAATGAGGGGAATCCCCAAACGATTCGCAAGGGGAGCGGCAAAGAGGAAGCCCCGGGCTTCTATGGCCGCCACCGCCGCGATCTGTTTATCCTGGTACATCGAAACCATCCGATCAATGCAATACGCGAAGGCCCGTGGTTCCGTCAAAATACTGGTAATATCATAAAAAAGCACCCCTTTTTTGGGGAAATCAGGAACCTTCCTGATATAGGCATCGAGATTAAAATCCTGTCCCATAGTAGCGCCTCCATCATAACGCACCGGGTTGATTACGTCCTGGACCCACTGTTGCAGAACACCGGCAGCCAGGTCATCGGCAAACAGGGGCTTGGGATTAAGGGTTAATTCCGAGTCGTGAACGATACCGGATAGATACTGTATAGCCCCTTCGGACCTGGAAGAGAACACCCCGCAGGACCGTCCTACCAGGTTGATATGCCGCAAAACCTCGGTAAGATAGGCAAAGGAATCGGGATTAGGTTCCTCGCAGCCCAAAAAATACACCTCCGCCGGAAGAATCTCGGTACCGGCAAGATCGGCGGCGGTCAGGGAGACTACCTGATGATCCCTCAATGCCGCCCCAATCTGTCCCGCCATGTTCCCCGTTGATTCAGCCCCGTCAGTAACAATAAGCACGTTCCTTTTGGTTTCCACAATTATTTAGTTTAGTCTTTGGCTTTAAATATGTCAATGCGGGGTGTTCATACTACCATGATGCTGTATAATAGCCATGACAAAGGGAGGCTTATCTTGAGCAGCAACATATTCCCGGGGGTGTATCTTTTTCAGGGGAATACCCTGGTGGCGCCGGGGGATATTCCAGATTCCATGATCCATGAGGGTATTCTCAATATGCCTGCATCGATTGCTTCATCAATCACTATGCTTGACATTCCATCAATTAATGGTCCCCGTAACGAAGCCACGGGTGTTATACAAAGCGCGGACCTTCCCCCGGACCTTCCGCTTCCTGCGGGATGGCGGGGGATTCCCGTGCGTCAGGCCCTTACCCTGATGACCAATGATGTTACCGTGGATGGTACCGGCCCGGTGGGGCGGCTCTTCCGGGCCTATCATATCCTGCAATGGCGGAGGGAATCGGTTTTCTGTGGTTCCTGTGGGAGCCGGAACGAGGATACCCTCGGCTCCCTTGCCCGGCGCTGTCCGGTCTGTGGCAGGCAGGAATTTCCCCGGATATCCCCGGCCATTATCGTTATCATCATCAACGATGAAGATAAGGCCCTCTTGGCCCATAACAAACAATTTGCTCCGGGGCTGTATAGCCTTATCGCGGGTTTCACTGAAGCCGGGGAAAACCTGGAAGCCACGGTTGCCCGGGAAGTCCGGGAAGAGGTGGGCCTGGCCGTGCAGGATATATGCTATGTGGCGTCTCAGCCCTGGCCCTTCCCCAATTCCCTCATGCTGGGCTTTACCGCCCGGTACGCAGCGGGGACCATCCGCGTTGATGGGAAGGAAATTGAGGATGCCCGCTGGTTTAGCCGGGATATGCTGCCGGCTCTTCCGGGTAATGGTTCGGTATCACGGTACTTAATCAACCGTTGGCTGGAAGGGAAACTGGGGCCGCGAGCGGCGCAATAAATTTACGCACCCCTGGTCTAATCCGGCTGAATTTGCTATTTTCTACTCATGCGGTTTTTAATGAACATATTGAGCGCCTTGACCGGCATATACATGCTCCTCATCTTTATCAGGATCATGCTTACCTGGTTCAGCGGCGCAAATTACGGCAGGCCCATGGAGATTTTAACCGGTATCACCGACCCCTACCTTGACTGGTTCCGTCGTTTTCCCGCGTTGCGGGCAGGGTTTCTGGACCTGTCCCCCATTGTGGCCATGGCAGTATTGTCCCTGGTGAATCAGATTTTTTCCACCCTGGCACAGTATGGCGCCATCAGCCTGGGTATCATCCTGGCCATGGTACTTTCAGCCTTGTGGTCTGCGATCTCCTTCATACTGGGGTTTTTCCTCATCATCTTAGGATTGCGCCTTATCGCCTACCTTACGAACCAGGATGTATACAACAGTGTTTTTTGGAAGATCGTTGATACCATATCCCAGCCGGTCCTGTACCGTATAAAGCGTATCCTGTTCCGCCGCCGGCTGGTCAATTACCTTACCGGGATTATTACCTCCATGGTGGCCGTACTGGTCCTCATGATGGTGTTGGGAACCATCGTTAAGCTTGCCATCGCTTTCTTGGCAGCGCTTCCCCTCTAAGGTCCCGCGATAGGCCCCGTTATGTTTCTGAGGGAACTGACCGCATCGGTTGACCATATCAAGGGAGTTGGACCGGTTGCGGTCCGCGCCCTCGCCCAGGGGGGCATAACCAGTGTGGCACGTCTTCTCTGCCACTACCCCCGGGATTGGGAGGACCGGAGCCGGAATATCCCCCTCAGGGAGTTCAGCCGTGCTCCAGTATGTACCGTGGTCCGGGTCCTCACCCACGAGTGGTTCGGGTATGGGTCCACGAAAACCCTTAAAGTGCTGGTAGCGGATGAAACCGACCGGGCGGTATTAGTCTGTTTCAACCGGCCCTTCCTGGAAAAACAGCTCGTCCTTGGGAAGCATTACCGGCTCTGGGGCCATTTTTCCTATAAATACGGCGATATCCAGTCCACCGCCTTTGAGATTGAAGCCCTGGATACCCAAGGGGAAGAACATACCGGCAAGAAGAGCGCCTTTGGCCATATCCTTCCGGTCTATCCCTTAAGCGCAGGGCTTACCCAGGGGATGCTCAGGCGGTTCATCCATCAGGCGCTGGAACAGTACGCCGCTCCCCTGGAAGACGAACTTCCCCAGGAATTCATCCAGCGGGACAATCTCCTTCCCAAATCCCAAGCCATCAGCGCCATTCATTTCCCCGGATCCCTGGAATCCCTGGAACAAGCGCGAACAACCCTCATTTACGAAGAACTCTTCTATCTGGAAGTGATGGTAGGAAAGCGAGCCTTGGAACGGAAGCACATGAGGGGTGAAGCAGCGCACATTCCTTTAACGCCTCATTCATTTTCTCCCTTGCAGACACGGCTCCTGGAGCGTCTGTCCTTCCGCTTAACCCCTGGTCAAACCGAAGCCATCACGGAGATCAACCGGGACATGGACGGGCCTTATCCCATGGCCCGGCTCCTGCAAGGGGATGTGGGATCAGGGAAAACCCTGGTGTCATTTCTGGTGGGGATCCGGGCAATCGAAGCCGGGGGGCAGGCGGCCATCATGGCGCCCACGGAACTGCTGGCCCGGCAGCATGCGGAAAACGCCGCCCGCCTGCTGGAACCCCTCGGCATACGGCCCGCGTTCCTCACCGGAAACCTCAAAGCCACGGGCCGTTCCCATCTGCTCAAGAACCTGGCTGCCGGGGAAATTGATATGGTCGTGGGTACTCACGCGCTGTTTTCCCGGGATGTCACCTATAAGAATTTACGGTTTGTGGTGGTGGATGAACAGCACCGTTTTGGCGTGGTCCAGCGGCAGGCCATCATGGCCAAGGGGGATCATCCTCACCTCCTCATGATGAGCGCGACCCCCATACCCCGGACCCTGGCGCTCACGCTCTTCGGGGATATGGACCGATCAATCATCCGGGACCTGCCCCCCGGCAGGCTCGTCATCAAGACCCACCTGGCCCGGGAGTCCAACGAGGCTAAGGTCTACGATTTTGTGGCGCGGGAACTGGCCGTTGGACGGCAGGCTTATTTCGTCTATCCCCTCATTGAGGCCGATGAAAACCGGGACGTACGGTTAAAGGATGCCCAATCCATGGCGGATCGTCTGAGCCGGGAGGTTTTTCCCCAATACCCAACGGCCCTGATTCATGCTAAATTGGATGAGGAGGAAAAGCGGAAAACCATGGAGGATTTTCGTAACGGGGAGATTAAAATCCTGGTGGCCACCAGTGTGGTAGAAGTGGGGGTTGATGTGCCTAACGCGACCTGCATGGTCATAGAACATGCCGAGCGGTTCGGCCTTTCCACCCTGCACCAGCTCCGGGGCCGGGTGGGCCGGGGTCCAGCCCAATCCTACTGTTTCCTGGTCTATTCCGAGGAACTTACCGAGGATAGCAAGATCCGGCTGAAGGTGATGCTGGAAAATTCCGACGGCTTTGTCATTGCCGAGGAAGATTTCAAGCTCCGGGGGCCTGGTCAAATCGCGGGTATCGAACAGTCTGGCTACCTTACCTTGGGTATCGCGGATCCTACCCGGGACGCCGCGTGCCTTACCCAGGCCCGGACCGATACTTTCGCCATGCTGGAAGCGGATCCCGGCCTCCTCTTCCCGGAACACCGGTGCGTTGCCCAGGTGTTAACCCGGGCATCTCCCTTTTCCGCGGTGGGGCCATAGGGGGAAAACGTAAGCATAAAGGGGTAAATAGCCATGACCGGTGTAGCGATTGATATGGTGATCGCCGATAGTCTCGGTGCATGGGGTGAGCGCATCTTTGATACGGAGCGTATCGAAGTTACGAACTATGAGCGCGGCTTGAATGAAGCAGCCTATACGGTACGCGGTTTCATCTTTTGGATGAAAACCCGCAGTATCAGCTTACGGCTCTCAAGCAGGGTGATCCCAAACCGCTATGGTTGAATATCCTGGTACCGGATATTGCCGCGGTCTTTGACAAAGTACTCAATGCCTATCTATGGATGCTCCATCAGATTGTGCGGCACGTCAGTTTTGAGGAACGGTGCAGGCTCATTGAGCAGCAAATGAGAAAACAAGTTCAGTACCGGTAGCGTATTAGTCTATACTCGGAGCTGGTACATTTTGATCGGAAAAGCATGCCAGCACTGTATCCAAGTCTCGTACAATGTTTTTATCAACCTGACCTTTGTCCACCATCGTGTATAAAATCTTCATGGTATCCTTGTGATTTCGCCTTGGATGATAGGGCCGTTCTTCGCTTACCGCCTGGTAGATGTCTATACAGGCCATAAGGCGGGAGTTAAAGTCCAGCTCATCCGCTTTTTTACCAAAGGGGTATCCGGTACCATCCAGCTTTTCATGATGATTGGATGCCCAAGCACGGATAGTTTCAAGCCCATCGACTTCTTTAAGCAGTTCCCAGGTTTTAGCCACATGATTTTTCATAATGCGGAATTCATCGGCATCTAAGGCCCCGGGTTTTTCGAGAATGGATAGTGGGGTGGTGAGCTTGCCAAGGTCATGGAGCGCCGCCGCCAGAAACACCTGCACCCGCTGAGATGGATCGTAGCCATAGTATCCCCCCATAAGCCACACCTTATTCGCAATCTGGGTGGAATGGCATTGGGTAAAGGTGGATTTATAATCAATGATACGGGTGACCAATTGAGCCAGATTCAGGATGACTTGATCTGCTAAATCTACACTCCAGAGGGGAATAAACTGTTCCGCTGTTTCAAGAATCCGATCGTCCTGCAAGGAAAGCAGCATTTTTTCTTCCAATACATGCAGCATCGCTTCTGCGGCTCTTGGGGTATAGGTTTCTCCTATGCTCTTTGATATGGCTTCCCGAAGGTTCGGTAAGGCCGCTATCGGAACCCTTTGTAAATGGTTGGTCACATCAATGGAATCTGCGATAGCGATGAGTTCGGCGCCCAGCGGAACCTCACCGGCTCTCTTGCTATAAGGGCCGCTGCCATCGGCCCGTTCGTGATGGTAGAGAATAAATCCCCGGATATCGGTTTGAAAATTCAGGGAGTCCACATTATGCTGGCCTAATTCGCAATGGAGCTGCATGGCGGAATCATGCTTCTTTCCAGAGCGTTCGGACAAAATGTATTCTGTCAGGGCATTATCGTGGAGCAACGCACAGGTTGTTAATCCGCATATCCCTTCAGTATCCATCCCCATATACCGGCCCATGTCGGCACAGAGCACCGCGATGCGTTTCCCATGATAGGTACTCGCACCCAACAGTTCCCCTTCAACAATATCCAGGGCGGTGGCGATAACTTTAATCAGTTTATCCATTCTTATGGTCATCATTATGTCCTTTTGAGGGTATTATTATACCTGATCAGCGATTTTTGTACAATACGCTCTATTGGACTACCGCATAGCCCGCATGGCGTTCAGGATTGCGATGATCGCTACCCCTACATCGCCGAATACCGCCGCCCACATGGTCGCAATACCCATGGCGCCTAATATCAGGATGACCGCTTTAACACCCAGGGCAAAAACAATGTTCTCCATGACAATAGTACGGGTCTTTTTTGCGATAGCCAGTGCTTTGAGTAATTTTGAAGGTTCATCGGTCATCAGGACTATATCAGATGCTTCTATCGCCGCATCGGAACCAACACCGCCCATGGCAATACCGATGTCGCTACAGGCCAGAACAGGGGCATCATTGATACCATCGCCGACAAATACCAAGGTGCCCTGGGGGGTTTTGTCTTGTTGCAAGCGCTCCAGTTGTTCAACCTTTTGGTGAGGCAGTAATTCCGTATATACCTGGTCAAGGCCGATTTCCGCCGCGACCTTTTCGCCTGCCTTTTTAGTATCACCGGTGAGCATCACATTCTTAATGCCCAAGGTTTTTAAGGCAGCAATGGTTTGTTTGCTGTCCTGTTTTATTTCATCGGCAATGACCAGGTATCCTGCGTATTGCATATCAATGGCAAGGTACACAACGGTCCCGTATGTTTCAACCGCAGGAACGGTAATATGTTCATCCGCAAGCAGACGATGGTTTCCGGCTACTATGAGTTTACCGGAAACCTGAACACGAATTCCCTTGCCGGCAATTTCTTCATACGCGGTAATTTTTTGCGGATCAATGGCTTTCCCATAAGCTTTTTGTATGGAAATGGCAATCGGATGATTTGAGTTGCTCTCGGCATAGGCGGCATAGCACAATAGCTCATCGGCGGTCCATTCCTTTTCGGTAACTACGGTAGTAACCTTGAAAACACCCTTGGTTAAGGTTCCGGTTTTATCAAATACGATGGTTTCAACCATATTGAGGGCGTCAAGATAATTGCTCCCCTTAATCAGGATACCATTCTTGGATGCGCCGCCTATGCCGCCAAAAAAACTTAAGGGTATTGAGATTACCAGGGCGCAGGGGCAGGAAACAACCAGAAACACAAGAGCGCGATTCAGCCAAAGGGAAAATTCCGCGCCGGAAATACATAAGGGCGGGATAAGCGCCAACAATACCGCTGCGGATACTACCAAAGGAGTATAATACCGGGCAAACTTGGTAATAAAGTTTTCTATGGGGGCTTTTTTACTACCCGCGGTTTGTACTAAATGCAATATTTTTGATACTGTTGATTCTCCGAATACCTTTGTTACCTCAATGGTCAATAAGCCGTTCTTATTGATTGAACCGGATAAAACCGCATGACCCGGCGCAACGTCCTGGGGGAGGGATTCTCCGGTAAGGGCTGCGGTATCCAAAACGGAGTACCCTTCTATAACCGTGCCGTCAAGGGGTATTTTCTCACCGGGTTTTACGACGATACAATCTCCTACCTGCACGACTTCGGGATTTACCTTGCGTACTGTAGTACTGGTTTTCAGATTGGCAAAGTCAGGGCGTATGTCCATGAGCTTGGTTATGGATTTTCGTGAACGGTTCACCGCGAGTTCCTGAAACGCTTCCCCGATCTGATAAAACAGCATAACCGCTACGCCTTCCGGGTATTCGCCGATTGCAAAGGCCCCGATGCTTGCAACACTCATCAGAAAGTTTTCGTCAAATACCTGTCCCTTGGTTATATTTTTAATCGCATGGAGGATTACTTCACCCCCTATTAAAATATAACTGGTCAGGAATACCGCGAATGGTATGGGCGCTGAAAAACTGCAAAGCAAACCCAGGATAAAGAGCGCTATTCCGGCCCCCATTCGTATATAATAGAGCCGCTTTGTCCAGGGGTTTTCCGTTGCTTCCTGATCCGGTTTGCCGGCAAAAGCAAGGTGAATATCCGGTTCAATAGCAGTGACGATGTCTGTTATTTGCTGGATAATCATCGCTGAATCTTGTGGATTCACCAGTTCAAAGGTTAATTTTTGCGAGACAAAATCGAGGTTCGGGGAATTAATTCCCCCCAGCCGGCTTACCTGGGTTCTGATTTTCTCGGCGCACTGAGGACAGCAAAGTCCTGATAGATAGATTTCTTTGTACGCCGGAATTGTACTGCTTGGTTGGTTCATTTATTTATCCTCACACACATGGGATAATCCCTGGGCAAAAATAGTGCCTACATGGTCATCAGAGAGGGAATAGTATATAACCTTGCCATCCCGGCGGTTTTTTACCAGTTTTGCATGCCGGAGTTCCTTTAACTGGTGAGAAATTGAAGATTTTGTCATCCCCAAAAGGGCGGCAATATCACAGACACACATTTCAGAATGTAGTAAGGCACACACGATTTTTACCCGGGTAGAATCACCGAATACTTTGAAGAGATCCGCCAGGTCCAGCAGGGCTTCTTCTTCGGGCATCTGTGTGCGGACCGCATCTACTATTACTTCGTGGATGATAGTGCAGTCGCACCGATCATTTTCAACCGTAAAATTGTTCATATACTCCTCATTTGATTGCTCTATTGAACATATATTCAACTATACTTCGATGATTGCCTCTCTGTCAAGGGGAAATTCTAAAAAACTGCAATAAAACTGCACTGCGGAATAGGGGATTGAGATTGGGGCCAGATAATCATCGGCCTCCTTGAGCAGGAAAATCCCTATTCCCAAATGACCTCAGGGGGGTGAGCCATTTCTTCCACAATGGACTTGCTGGCCCCCCCCCAGGAGCGTATCAACATACGCAACAATGTGGAAGCGACAATATTTCAACTGGGTTACCATTACCGACACGACAAGAGCCGGTATCGGGGTTTGATTAAGCACCGGCTGGGGGCGATTGGGCGGTGCTTGTGGATAAACTGCAGACGGATTAGCGGGATGGCGACGATGAAGGCGGCAAAAGACGCGGAAAGCGCTGCCGTAAAAGGGCTAACTATTTGTTTGGGTAAAATTATTTTTTCGATCCGCCGGGTTTTAAGCCCCTCCCTCATTTTGCGCTACTCATTTTGACCCAGTTTTCGGAAGGGGCTCAAAGTTGTAAAACAGATCAATCCATTCATCATTTACTAATGTTATATTTGACTGAATTGAATTATCATACAGTATTTTACTTTTTAAGTACCTATCCCAAATAAATTGGAAAAGAGTCGCACATGAAATATTGAACAAAAGGAAGCAAGAATGATATAATACAAAGATGATGTTGACCGAGAAGCACAAAGATAAGATTGAAGGCGTATTATACTGCTATGACAGGGTAATAATAAACGGAGTCGCTGGAGCGGGAGGATGGCGGCATGAGCTATTTCTTTTACAAAAAACACCTTAAGCTATTTGATTTTCACAAGGTCTTCACGCCGGTAACCGAGGAGATAAAAGCGAACGCCGAACGGATAGCGAAAGAAAACGGTGTAGCGATAGAGTACATAAGAAATACGAAAGCGTTCAGAAAAGAGGACCGCATAGCGGAAATCATTAAAGAGCGCGGAACAGAGGAAGGACTAGTCCATTTCGGCGCTGGAAATAAGCGATACCTATAAACCCTGGTATGACAAAGACGAAAAGAAGTATTCTTTTCTGAAAGACCAAATAAAATGTTTACACTACTACTTTTACTTCATTGACCGGGAAGTGGGGCTGTGTTTTCTGAAGGTTCCAACGATAGCGCCGTTCAGGGTAACGTTCTATTTTAACGGACATAACTGGCTGGAGCATACATTGAAAAAAAACAATATAGCTTACAAAAAAGAGGATAACGCTTGTATCTCGATGGAATGAAAAAACTTGATAAGTTAAGCGGCGACGTCAAAAAAAATGAACGGACCTACAAAGGATGTAATGTTTTTAACAAAGACGATGAGAAAATACTTCTTGCGGTGGCTGATGGGAAGTTCAACCTTAAAGGTTGGTCAAACAGGGAATTAAGAAAAATACTGCCTGAGAAAACATCTGGCCAGTTGTCGAGGATTCTTAAACGATTACGGACACATGGGCTTATTAAAAAGATCGGGAAAACATATCTTTATTATTTGACCGCAATGGGCAAACAGGTTATCGCCGCCTGTCTGAAACTAAAGAATATGTTCCTTGTTCCGCAATTAGCTCACTAATCCTTATGCTCTCGAAATATCCTGCCAAAGAATGACAGGATGTCAGGTAAGGTACTATCTCTTTACCATCTTTAAGTACCTTGTCGGCAAAAAGCAGCCCTTTACTATGATGCTGCCTGAAGTGGCTCGGGGTCATGGACATGTAGTGCTCGCCCGGGTGGTACTGTGAGGCGTGTACGTCGAGGATGTCCTCAGCCTTGCGCTAAACCTGTTATTTCAGATCGATCCTGAGATCCTCGAATGTAATCTCACTATGGGGCTCTTTGACGATATACCGATCAGGCGGCCAGGGACCCCGCAGGAATTCTTCAATATAAATTGTGGTTGCCGGGACCACCATCTGCTCAAGACCTATGGTATTCGCCAGTATTTTTGTTTCTTCTATAAGTTTATTGATTGGGTAGGCACCGGTGTCCAGAAGGGCCAAGGTCTTGTAATGTCCGTAAAG
>JAITNP010000162.1 GCA_031290455.1 Treponema sp.
GGTACGATTATATCAAGCTCTTCGCCGGGTTCAGTGCCCATATCGGCTACCAGGGACTCCTCCTCTTCATTGATGAATGTATCAACCTGTATAAGATTGCCCACCGTCTGTCCCGGGAAACGAACTACGAAAAACTCCTCGCCATATTTAACGATGTGATGCAGGGCAAGGTCCAGTACCTGGGGATTTATATGGGGGGCACTTCCCAGTTTGTGGAGGATGAACGGCGGGGACTCTTCAGTTATCCTGCCCTCAAGAGCAGGCTCATGGACAGCCGCTTTGTCCGGGAAGGCCATCCGGACTTCAACAGCCCCATCATCCGGTTGCAGCAATTGACCCAGGAGGAGATCTTTGTGCTCTTGGAACGGCTCACAGACATCCACGCCCAGCACTTCGGGTATGAGGTTCATCTTGGAGAAAAGGAACTGGTGGCCTTTATGGAACTGGTCTTTGCCGCCCCGGGATCCGTGGAATTCATCACCCCCCGGGAGATCACCCGGGATTTCCTCGGACTGCTCAACATCCTCAAGGATGATCCCGCGACGGAATTTTATGCGCTCATCCACCGGGAAGATTTCAGTCTGCAAAGCGTTACTTCCGCGGGGCAGGAAGCGGATATATATGCATCCTTTGAAGTATAATCCGGTGAAGTGTAATCCGGTGAAGTGTAATCCTGTTGTGTCTTTGGTGGGATGTGCCGTACCGTACGCGCTGGAACAAACCCCGGAAATCGGTCTTTGCACGGTAAACTCCTCTTCCTATGCAGGTACATGACCCTTTTTCCCGGCTTGTTCCCTTCATCAGGGAATACATCTACAAGCAGCATTGGACGGAGTTGCGGGGAATCCAGGAAGCGGCGGTTACGGCGGTACTTGATGGGGACGGACACCTGCTCATCGCCGCGCCCACCGCTTCGGGCAAGACCGAAGCGGCCTTTTTTCCGGTACTTTCCTGCTTATTCCAAAGCCCGGCCCCCTCGGTAGGCTTACTGTACATCGGCCCCCTCAAGGCATTGATCAACGATCAGTTTGAGCGGCTTACCCGGCTGCTTTCCCCACGGGACATGCCGGTACAACGCTGGCATGGGGATGTGGCGGACCATGAAAAGAAGCGCCTCCTGGAACATCCCCGGGGGCTCTTGCAGATAACCCCGGAATCCCTGGAAGCCCTCCTTCTGGGGCATCCTGAAAAAATACCATCGCTGTTCAAGGGTCTTGCCTTTGTCATTGTGGATGAGGTTCACGCCTTCATGGGAAGCGACCGGGGGGCACAGATCCTCTGTCACCTGACCCGGATAACGGACCTGGCCGGCTGCACTCCCCGGCGCATCGGGCTTTCAGCGACCCTGGGGGATTATCAGGAAGCCATGGACTGGCTTGCCCTGGGCAGTGACAAGAAGACCACCCTTATCCGGGATGAGTATACCAGGCAGCGCATCAAGATTGCCTTGGATTATTTCCGTCCTCCGGCAGCGGCCTATTACCACGGGCTTTACGAACAATGCCATGACCGGAAGTGCATCATATTTACCAACACCAGGCTGGAAGCGGAGGAAACCATCGCCGCCTTGCGGACCGTAGCACAGCGGCGCCATGAAGGGGATATTTTTCATGTCCACCATGGGAGTATTTCCCGGGTGCTGAGACTGGAGGCGGAAAGGGAACTCAAGCACAAAGCGGGTCCCACCGTTATCGCCGCCACCCAGACCCTGGAACTGGGGATCGATATTGGGAAACTGGATCGGATCATCCAGATTGGGCCGCCGGTGAGTGTTTCAAGTTTTGTCCAGCGCCTAGGCCGGGCCGGCAGACGTACCGGCGTCGCGGAGATCTACTTTACCTTTCTTGAGGAAGAAGCACTGGAGGAGCCGGCAGCACGGATCCCCTGGACCTTGCTCCATACCATCGCGGTGATTCAGTTGCACCTCGAAGAAAAATGGATTGAAACCGCCCCAGCGCAGCCCTTCCCCTACAGCCTCCTCCTGCACCAGACCCTGAGTATCCTCGCGTCCCTGGGGGAACAGCGCCCTCCGGACCTGGCGCGGCGGGTCCTGTCCCTGCCCCCCTTTGCGCTGATTCCCCTGGAGGATTACCGGGAACTGCTCCGCATGCTCCTGGAACAGGATTATATCGAGAAAACCGATGAGGGCGCCCTTATCCTGGGCCTTGGGGCAGAACCCCTGGTCAACCACTATTCCTTTTACGCGGTCTTTTCCGATGAAGAGGAATACCGGGTCATCTATGAGGGAACAGAACTGGGGACGGTGAATTTCCTTCCCAATCCAGGGAGCAGTCTGGCCCTGGCCGGCAGTTACTGGCACGTGGAAATCTGCGACATGCACCACAAGAAGGTCTTTGTGCTTCCCGCCAAAACCGGCGGAGAAAAGCCGTGGCGCGGGAATAGCGCGGACCTGCACCCCAGGATTGTCCAGCGTATGCGCAGGGTCCTGGCCGAACAAGCCATCTACCCTTACCTCTCCGAATCAGCCCGTATCAGGTTGCAGGAGGCCCGGCTGTATGCCCGCCGCATCAGACTCATTGCAGAAGGATGCACCGATGAACAGGGTTCCGGGTTTCATTTCAGGTATGATGAGGGTGTCGTACTCATTCCCTGGCTGGGGAGCAGGGGTATGCGGACCCTCCTGGCAATCCTGCAACACCAGGAAACCAAGGAACGCTTGGACATTCACCGGCTTTACCGGGAAAACAACTACAGTATCTATACCGACTCGGCGCTTCCCCTTGCTCTTTTCAGGGAGGAATTGTATCGCATCATCCGCGACATCCCTTCAGCGGAAATCCTGGTGGACCAGGATAAGATTCCTTTTACTGAAAAGTACGACTATCTCCTCTCACCCCGGCTCCTCACGAAACAGTATATCGCTCACCGGCTTGATATGGCGGAGGTAAAGGCGGGGATTGGATGACCCGTTTCTATGTAAGCCTTATGAAAACCCAGATTCTTTGGGGGTTGCCGGTGGCAGGGGCGCGGCCCAACCGATGAAAAGCAGGATAAGCCCGGCAATGAAAAACGATAGGATCCTCGTAACCGCGCCGGTATCGGCAAGATCAAAGAGAAGGAGTTTCGCAATATCGGTAACCGTAAGGACCGCACCAGCTATCCAGATAGGCCGCAGGGCTAACCGGTGTCCTGCGATAATATGGGCGATCCCGTAGACCGCCCAGAATATAAAGAGGCAGAGGTGAAATGCGCCGGATTCCAAGACCCTGGATAGGGGGAGGTCTCCATAAAAATGGATACTTCGGGCGATAATCGCGGTGATCCAGAGGAACACCATGACATCCCCCAGGATAGTCGCACGGGCTTTGCCCCCGGATACCGGCATCATCAGTCCCCGGAGCTGCCACAGGAGGATAGCGCCGATACAAAGCCCCTGCTGTACATCCAGGGGGCTGATGATCGGGATATACCAGGGGAGAGGAGCGGGATCCCCTGCAAGAAACAGGGTAACCAGAAACCAAAGTCCCGGGATAACGGAGAGAATTAAGGGCAGGATACGGAACAGTAAGTTCCGGTACATCATTGATACCCCGGCGATGGATACGCCGAAGGTCGAGGAGGACAGCAGGGATACTAAAACCAGGGTTCCGATAACCGGGAGTATTCCCGCTAAACTGGTCCAGGATTGGGCGAGGTTCCAAAGCCGGGTATAGGCCCGGGCTGAGGAGGTCAACACGGTTAGGGTGATGAGGACCACCAGGAATATCCATACCCCATGGACTTCGGCGCCGGATTTTTTTTCGGCCACTGCTTTTCCTTCCATAGTCAATAACACCCCCTGTACCGCAGAGAAGAGAAGCCACCCCCAAAGATAGGCTTCTTCAAAGAAGTTGTGGATAAAAATCATGGAAGGACGGGAAAAGTAATTCCCGGTCCGCCCCATAAGAACCCCTATCGGCATAATGAGGGCAAAGCCCAGGGCTGGGATAATCCCCAGCTTAAAAACCGGACACCGGCAATAACCTCCCCCGCCGAAGGCCCCCAAAGCGGTCAGGGAACTCAGGATAAAGAAGGCTTCCCAGGGATGGCGCAGACTTCGGTTCAATTCCCAGAGCCAGCCGCCGAACCACCAGCTATATGCCCAGATGCCCAGGATAGTCGAAACCCCTGGGAACCATGCTTCCCAGGGGATCCCCTCGTTCACCTTCGGCATTTCGGCGAAACCGGAAACTTCTGAGCTCAATCGTCTGAATTGATTGATCAGCGCGATGATGACCAGGGCGGATACGCCGATGATGAGGGAACCGGTAAACCGGAGGCTTCTCAATGCCGGTTCGCCGGAATCGGTAGGGGAATTTCCCAGAACAAAGGCAAGCGCCCCGGCGATATGGAGGATAAACCCCGCAACCATGACCCACAGGCTGTTCAGCTTGAGATGGTCCCTCAGTCGCCGGCTGAAAAAGATAAGCGCTACCCCTTCGACAGCCCAGATGGCGCTGGTTATGTGGGGGGCTAATTCCAGGGGGATAACAAGGTTCGCCAATAGTACTGCCAGCCCAAGGTACCCCTCGACCAAGCGGCGCAGGTGTTCCCCCATCCGTTTCCTGATGATGCCGGTGAACCAGAGGTACAGGGCTGCAAACAGGATGCTGATGATGGCATACCCATGGTCCACCGCAGAAAAGACCCGCCATTGCAGCAGCGCCGTCACAACGGGAGTCCCCAGAACCAGCACTAAATCAAGCCGGTCGATAGTATCGATAGGCGGTTTCACCGGATCATGAGGATCCCGCTGTTTTGTATCCCGAATCAGATGGATTCCCAGCAGGGTAAAGATACCAGTGAAGCCGATGAAGAACGGCTCTGTTGTCCAGAACAGGGCAGGTTCATAGTGGTTCAGCGTCCAAAACAGGGAGCTGCCCATGGTACAGAGAAAGGCCAGCAGGTTGAGGCCCTTCCAGAGGCGGAAATAGCCGATGGCCAAAACCCCCAGGTTGAGTACCAGGTAATAGGAAAAAAGAAATACCGGGCTGCCGCTGCCTTCCGCCAGGAGTATGGGGGCGGCAAATCCTCCAAGGAAACCAAAGAGGGCAAGGGTCTGGGAATTCTGTAACAGGGCAAGGATAACCACCAGGGGTATCAAGATGCTTATCAGCAGGATCGAAACCGGGAAGGGAACATAGGGAGTTACCTTATGGGCCGCGAAAACGGAAAGGTAGAGTATACCGATGCCCCCGCCTTGGAGGACCAGAAAATAGACGGCTCGCTGTTGTCTGAACCGCCAGCCCAAGATCAGCATTACAAGCCCGGAAATTCCGGCAGCGGCAATGCCCATTTCCACGGTAAAAACCCCATGCCGGGCCATGTAGACAATCAGCATGGCAAAGGCGGCGGTGAGCAGGATGATACCCCCTGCTGCCCAGAGGTTCCCCCCACGGATAAAGGACATGATGGCGCGAGCCGGCGCCACAGGTTGTTCATCTTTTTCAGAGCTATTTTCAGGGAGAATAGCAGGAACATCGGTGGGAAGCGCCGGAGGCACTGCAAGAAAAGCTTTCACCGGTTCATGCACAACCGCTTCTTCAAGGGCCTGGACCTTGGTTTCAAGCAGCTTAATACGTTCAAAGCTCCGGTTAAGCTGCTCCTGCTGGTTGCCGGTTCTCCTGAGCAGCACAATCGCCCCGATAATGATAATTACCAGGGATATCCAGCCTTCCATTAGGAGACATTTGGCCCTAGGGCCGACACATACTTCCGGCGGGACTCCACCAGGGATTCCAGCTCCGCCAGCATTGATTTGTCCACCTCTTCGGCAATGGGGAAAATATACCGGACCGTCTCTTCGGTATACCGGTTGATAAACGCGGTGTTAATCACAAACCCCAGGGATATCATATTGGATATCCGATCCGCCGCTTTCAGGACCTTGGCGTGCCGGGAGCCGCTTTCCAGGATCCGGGTCAGGAATTCGGCCTTGGTCTCCTCGGGGAACCGGGTAACCTCAAGGACCAGGTCATACACCGCAGGGCTTTCATAATCGACCGACAAAAGCAGATTATGGTTGAAATTCGGGACATCCTCAATGAGATCATGCACTATCGATGCCTTGAGCAGCACCGAATCAATGTAGCCATAGTCAATGAGCGTCGCCATGGTATCCAGTTGATGCCGGAACATATTACCCCCTCCCTCGCGAACCTTCCCAATCAGGGCGGTAGCAAGCTGCATGTACGGCGCGAGACGGGTTCCGCTCAACCTGATCATTTCCTCGGTAGTCATGTTGCCCCTCCTTTCTTTTCTTTATACCATATCCCGGATATAAGATTCGAGGGTGCTGGTCCGTTTCAAGGCATCCTCCAGTTTCAATTGTTCCCCGGCCACCAATTCCGGCGGAGCGTTTTTCAGGAACTTTTCATTCCCTAGTTTCGCTTCCAGTCCTGCGATAAACTTACGATCCTTCTCGATTTCCCTGGTAAATTTCTGTTTGAGGAAGACCAAGTCCACCGCTCCGGCACAATACACAAAGGCTTCAAAACCGGAACCGACCAGGCCGATGGACCCCGTTGGCTTGGGCCCAGGGTCCTGTATTTCCAGGTCCCCAATGCCCGCGAGAAGCTTGAGGAGGCCCTCGTTTTCCCTGAGAAACCGGCCATGCTCAACCTCTACCCGCACCAGCACCCGAATCTGCTTGTCCGGGGTGATGGTACACTCACTCCGCAGGGTACGGACCATGCGGACCAGTTCCTGGAGAAAAGCAAAATCCCGTTCCGCCTCCGGGTTTGCCCGCTGCTCCTGGTACTCGGGATACGGGGCGGTGATGAGGAGGGAGGACCCCTGATGCTCCTTGCTATTGGGAAGTTTCCCGTAGATTTCTTCGGTTACCAAGGGAAGCAGCGGGTGGAGGAGCCGCAGGGATTCGGCAAGCACATCCAGGAGCACCGTGGTCGCCCGGTCCTTTTCAGCGTCCCCGTTTATGGTGTCCTGGGAGCGCAGGGATAGTTTGGTAGCCTCCACATACCAGTCACAGAAATCGTTCCAGAAATATTCATAAGCGGTCTGGGCAGCGTCGTTGTAGCGGTAGGAAAGCAATGCATCGGTCATCGCTTGAGCCGCCCCGTTAAGCCGGGAATAAATCCACTGGTCCACCGGAAGAAGGCCGGGGTTTTCGACGAGATTCCGGTTTTCCAGGTTCATCAGGATATACCGGCTGGCGTTCCAGATTTTATTAGCGAACTTTGACCCCAGCTTAAAGGATTCCTTATCCACCAGGAGGTCCTGACCCTGGGCGCACAGAAAGGCCAGGGTAAACTTGAGCGCGTCGGCGCCGAACTCATCCACCAGCTCCAGGGGGTCAAGGCCGTTACCCAGGCTCTTGCTCATCTTGCGGCCCAGCTTATCCCGAAGCAGGCCGTGGATGTAGATATCCCGGAAAGGGGCCTTGCCGGTAAACTCAAGCCCCGCCATGATCATCCGGGAAACCCAGAAGAAGATGATGTCGTAGGCCGTAACCAGGGCGGTAGTGGGATAGAAGCGCCCCAGGTCCGCGGTTGCTTCGGGCCAGCCCAAGGTACTAAAGGGCCAGAGCCAGCTTGAAAACCAGGTATCCAGCACATCCGGGTCCTGCTCGATGTTTTCAGAACCGCAGTGAGGACAGGCGGTGAGGTCTGTCCGGGAAACCGTGGTCTTACCGCAGCCGGTACAGGACCAGGCGGGGATCCGGTGACCCCACCAGAGCTGACGGCTCACACACCAGTCCCGGATGTTTTCGAGCCAGTGCCGGTAGGTATTTTCCCATTTTCGGGGGTAGAAGATAAGTTCCCCGGCTTTCCACGCGGCCAGGGCTTTTTCCGCCAGGGGCTTCATCCGGACAAACCACTGCTCCGAAAGGAACGGCTCTATCACCGTATGACAGCGGTAACAATGCCCCACCCCATGGGTGATGGCTTCTTCTTTGATGAAAAACCCGCCGGCCTTAAGGTCCGCGAGCACTGCGTCCCGGGCGGCTTTTACCGTCATGCCCCGGTACTTTTCAGGAACCGCATCGTTGAGGTGTCCTTCGGGGGTGAGGATATTGATCACCGGAAGCCCCTGTCGCTTGGCCACTTCCCAGTCATTGGGGTCATGGGCAGGGGTGATCTTCACCACCCCGGTACCAAAGGCCCTATCCACGTAGGTATCCGCCACCACAGGAATTTCCCGGTCCATGAGGGGGAGCACCACCCTTTTCCCCACCAGGTCCTGGTACCGTTCATCCTCAGGGTGGACCGCCACTGCCGTATCTCCCAGCATGGTCTCTGGCCGGGTGGTAGCGATTTCCACGAACCCTAAAGCCTCGGGGCCGCCGATTCCATGGACATGGGGATAGCGGATATGGTACATCCTTCCGGGGGTATCCTCATGCTCTACCTCATCATCCGAGAGGGCGGTACCGCAGGAGGTACACCAGTTGACCAGGTAATTCCCCTTGTACAGGAGATTCCGCTCATAGAGGGAGACGAAGACCTCCCGCACCGCCTTGGAAAGCCCCGCATCCAGGGTAAACCGTTCCCGGGACCAGTCCACGCTGGCTCCCATACGGGCAAGCTGCCGGGAGATGATGGCGTGGTGTTCCGCTTTTACCTTCCAGGTTTCTTCCACAAAGGTATCCCGCCCCAGGTCATGGCGGCTCATCCCCTTGGCCTTGAGGCGCTTTTCCACCACATGTTGGGTCGCAATCCCCGCATGGTCCGTGCCGGGTACCCACAGCACCGGTTCCCCCCGCATACGATGAAAGCGGATAACAATATCCTGGAGAGTTATGTTGAGGCCATGTCCCAGATGCAACATTCCGGTAACATTGGGAGGAGGAATCACCATGGTATAGGGCGTCCCCTGGGCCTGGCCTGTTTTGGGCGTAAAGGCGCCCTGTTCCTTCCAATGGGCATAGATTCTATCCTCGAACCCTTTAGGATCATAGGTTTTTTCCAGTTCAATCGCTTTCATCAGGACTCCTTAAAAAAGGGGGCTGAGGCCCCGCATAACCGTGAATCAGTGAATCAAGGTACTTTACAAGGTACGTTATATACTGAATATATCGTAATTGTGATAAACTGTTCAACGCTTTGCCAAGACCCGTACCACAACGGCGCCCAGGAAGAGGATCCCCGCGATGATCACGGTCATGGCCCCCACCGGGGCGTCAAAGGCCCAGCCCAAGGCAAGCCCCCCGACAGAAAACAGACCGGCAAACAGAGAACTCCAGAGCATCATCCCCGAAAGGCTCCGGGCACCGGCGCCGGCGGTTCCTGCGGGAAGGGTGAGCATGGCGATGACCATGACAATGCCCACAAAGGTTTGGAGCAGCACGATGGCAAGGGCGGTTACCATGAGGATGACCAGAAACACCGCGGTTGTGGGGACCCCCCGGACCCGGGCAAATTCTTCATCAAAGGAGGTAGCCTTGATCTGGGGATAAAAGCGCCAGGTCAGGGCCAGGACCAGCACATCCAGGATGGCCAAAAGCAGGAGGTCCCGGTTTGAGATGAGGAGGATATTGCCAAAAAGATAGGTACTCGGGTCAGTTACCCCCGGGGTTTTAGCCATGAACAGCACCCCCACACTCATGCCAATGGCCCAAATCGCGTTGATCACCGTATCTTCCCGCTGTTTCGCCTTGAGAGAAACCACCCCGATGATCCCGGCGGATAGGAGGGCGAAAAGCAAGGCCCCTGCCAGGGGAGGAAAACCGGGCAGGAAGCGCGTTGCTGAAAGATAGAGGGCCATGCCGATACCCCCCAGCACCGCATGGGAGATTGCCCCCGCAAGGCTGGCGATGCGTCGCACCGTGACAATGGTCCCCAATACCCCAAAAAGCACGGATGATAAAAGCCCCGCAAAGAGGGCGTTCCTGATAAAGGGAAAATCCGGGTTACCGAGGACGGCGATGAATCCCTTCATGTTGGATAGTCCTCACTTTCCGAGGAGCAGGCATTTCCCGGTATGCTTTCACCATGGATAACACGATTTTCGTGAAAATATCCGTTACCATGTTCATGTTCCCTTGGCAGCGCATCCGCCGGATTACCGGAAGCTTCGATCCGGTGCTGGACTATCCCATGGCTGCCGTTTTCCCTGCTTCCCATACAGAGGACCCGGTCGGTCAGGGAAGACACAAAGTCCTGGTCATGGGTAACGATAAGGATGGTGGTGTTCCCCTTGAGTTTGCTCAGGGTGGTAAAGAGCCGCTCCTCACTTTCCGCGTCCATGTTGGCGGTGGGTTCATCCAGGACCAGGATCCCCGGTTTTGCGGCCAGGGCGCGGGCGACCAGAACCCGCCGCCGCTGTCCGCCGGAAAGACTCGTATAGGGTCTCCCGGCTAAATCGGTCATTTCAACCTGTTCCAGGGCCGCTGCTACTGCGGCCTTATCTTCGGCGCTGTATTTCCGGGAAAAGGGATGGAGCCGCCCCATCTTGACCACTTCCCGCACCACAATGGGGAAGGCCCGGTCAAAGACAGCCTGTTGAGGGACATACCCCACCCGGTCCCTCCCCGGTGCGCCCCGTTCCCCCAGGATTTCAATGGTTCCGGCCTGGGGCTTCTCAAGACCTAACAGCAGTTTGAGTACCGTGGTCTTCCCCGAACCATTAGGCCCGACCAGGGCGATACATTCCCCCTGGTGAATATGAAACCCGGTCTTTTCCAAAACCGGTACTTCCCCATAGGCAAAGGAAACCCCATCAAAACGAAGCGCTATGTTTCGCTCTATGGGATGCATCATTTTAATGCCTCCGGTTTTGAGGATTGAAGTCCGGCGGCTTTTTTTAAGGCATCTCCCATGGCGCGGATGTTTTGCAGCCAATCCGGAGACAAGGGGTCCAGGGCAACCAGTTCCGCCCCGATCGAGGCCGCCGCGGTCCGGGCCGCCTGAACGGGAAATTGGGCCTGGACGAAAATCGCCGCCACCCCTTCCTGTTTGGCCTTTTCGATAAGCCCGCTCAATTCCCGGGGGGTCGGTTCCTTGCCCCCCGATTCCACCGCCGCCTGGACCATGCCGAATTCATCAAGAAAATAGCCGAAACTGGGATGATAGACAAAAACGGTTTTCCCCTTGAGGGGGCTTAGTTCCTCCCGCAG